>JACDGO010000062.1 GCA_013821585.1 Sphingomonadaceae bacterium | reverse complement strand
GTCCCGCTCGGATCGCCGCGGAAGGCGCGGCGATCGAGCGCGGCCGCGTGCTGATCGCGCCCGGAAACGCGCATCTTGGCTGTATTCGAAGCGGAAATTCCGTTCGTGCGACCCTCCTCACACATGACGTCGCCTCGCGATGCCGTCCCTCGGTCGATCCGATGTTCGATGGTGTCGCAGGAGCCTATGGCGTGAACGCGGTCGGCGTCGTTCTAAGCGGAATGGGACGTGACGGCCTCGAAGGCGCGGAAGCGCTCGCGCGGGCCGGCGGCACGGTGATGGTGCAGGACGCGGCGAGTTCGGCGGTATGGGGAATGCCGGGAAGCGTCGCACGCGCCGGCTTCGCCAGCCTCGTCGCGACGCCGCAGCGCCTCGCCTCGGCGATCGCGCGTCGAGGCGTGGCATGACTGGACCCGCGACGCGTATCCTCGCCGGGCTGCTTGAAGCGCGCACCGGTCAGAAATTGTCACCCGCGCGAAGCTGGCGAGTCGAGACCGCCCTTCGCCCGTTGCTGCGTGAGCTCGGTCTCGCGTCGATCGATCCCCTCGCGGCGCGCATCGCCGCCGGCCGCGACGAGGCGCTCGCGACGCGCGTCGTCGAACTCCTTCTCAACAACGAAAGTTCGTTCTTCCGCGACATGAGCGTGTTCAACCTGCTCGATCGCGAGGCGCTCGAAGCGATACGCCGCGCGCGCGCGCGCGAACGGCGGCTGCGCATATGGTCGGCCGGCTGCTCGACAGGGCAGGAGGCCTATACGCTCGCGATCCTGCTCAGTGAGACACGCGAACGCTGGGCGGGCTGGACGATCGATCTGGTCGCCACCGACATTTCGGCATTCGCGATCGCGCGCGCGCGGGGCGGCCGCTATTCGCAGTTCGAGATTCAGCGCGGCCTTCCCGCGCGAACGATGCTGCGCTGGTTCACCCAGGACGGCGAGGAATGGCCGGTCGATCCGGCGCTCAAGCGGATTGTCCGATTCGGCGTGCATAATGTGTTCGATCCGCCTCCGGGCCGCTTTGATGTCGTTCTTTGCCGCAACGTGATGATGTATTTCGCGCCCGCCGCCCGCGCCAAAGTGTTCGATCGGCTCGCCGCCGCGCTCGACGGCGACGGGGTGCTGATGCTCGGCGCGGGCGAGACTGTAATCGGCCAGACCGACCGTTTCACCGCGCATCCGGAGCTGCGCGGCCTCTACGCACCTGCCGATCGCACTGGCGCTCAGTCCCGCGCGGCGGCATGATCGCCGGCGTGATCGAGACGCCATCGCCCAATTTCGACGCGCGCACGCTGCCGGTGACGATGCTCGTGCTTCATTATACCGGAATGCCCGACTGCGCGGGCGCGGTCGCGCGGCTGACTGATCCGGAAGCCAAGGTCTCGGCGCATTATGTCGTCGCCGAGGACGGGCAGATCATGCGCCTCGTCGATGAGGCGAATCGCGCGTGGCACGCGGGCAAGTCGCGCTGGCGCCACATTGACGACGTCAATTCGGCCAGCGTCGGCATCGAGATTTGCAATCCGGGCCATGAATTCGGCTATCGACCGTTTCCCGAGGCGCAGATCGAGGCGCTGATCCCGCTCGTTGCCGACATCGTCGGCCGCCACGGCATCACGCGGGGCAACGTCGTCGGCCACTCGGACATCGCGCCGGCGCGAAAGCAGGATCCGGGCGAGCTGTTTCCGTGGAGCCGGCTCGCGCGCCTGCGGCTCGCGCTGCCGCGCCCAGCGAAGAATCTGATGGACCCGCAGTGGACGGACGGCGGCTTCCTGCTCGCGCTCGAGCGGTTCGGCTACGACGTCGCCGATCCGTTCGCCGCGGTCGTCGCGTTCCAGCGCCGTTTCCGGCCAGAGCTGCTCGACGGCACGATCGACGGCGAGTGCCGCTCGGCCCTGCTCGCGCTGCTGCTTCCCAAGCCGCAAGGTGAGGACTAAGGAAGGGACGCCAGAGGGTCGGGCGGCCGCCGCGCGAGCAATCGTGGGGAGGAAAGTCCGGGCTCCGCAGAGCAACGGCGCCGGGTAACGCCCGGCCGGGGAGACCCGAGGGAAAGCGCCACAGAAAACAGACCGCCTCGGCTTCGGCCCGGTAAGGTCGAAACGGTGCGGCAAGAGCGCACCGCGGTCCCGGCGACGGGAATGGCACGGCAAGCCCCGCCGGGAGCAAGACCGAATAGGGACGCCATATGGGCCGGCTCGGCTCGGGCGTCCGGGTTGGTTGCTTGAGGGCGGCAGCAATGCCGCTCCTAGAGGAATGGCCGCCCATCCCCGTTCGCGGGGTGGACAGAACCCGGCTTACAGACCCTCTGGCGCTTTCTTGCTCAAATGAAATCCCACAGCAGCTTGAGATTGAGCGCAATGATGAGGCCCGAAACGCCCCATGCCGAGGCCTTCAGCAATGGCCCGTTGGCGAACGCGCCCATCTTCACCTTGTCGCTGGTAAATTTCACCAAGGGAACAACCGCGAAGGGCAGCTGAAGGCTGAGCACGACCTGGCTGAGCAACAGCAGGCGCATCGTTCCGCTCGCGCCGTAGAGTCCGGCGACGGCAACGGCGGGTATGATGGCGAGCGACCGCGTCACCATGCGGCGCGCCCAGCCGGGCATGCGAAGATCGACGAAGCCTTCCATCACGATCTGCCCGGCGAGCGTGGCGGTGACGGTCGAGTTCTGGCCCGAGGCGAGCAGCGCCACCGCGAACAGCACGCTCGCCGCGCCCGCGCCGAGCATCGGAGCCAGCAAGCTGTATGCTTGCCCGATCCCGGCGACGCTAGTCTGGCCGCGGCTGTGAAACGCCGACGCGGCCAGAATGAGGATCGCGGCGTTCACGAACAGCGCGAGCGAGAGCGCGATGGTGCTGTCGATGGTCGCGAACTTGACCGCCTCGCGCTTTCCCGCTTCGGTCCGGTCGTATCGCCGCGTCTGCACGATCGACGAGTGAAGATAGAGATTGTGCGGCATGACTGTCGCGCCGATGATGCCGATCGCAATGTAGAGCATCGCGGGGTTGGTGAGAACCCGGGGCGCCGGAATCAATCCGGCGGCGACCGCTGCCACATCGGGCTGCGACAGCGCCAGCTCGACCGCGAAACAGCCCGCGATGACGATCAGCAAGGCCACGATAAAGGCTTCTAGCTGACGAAAACCGTTCTTTTGCAGGACAAGGATCAACAGAACATCGAATCCGGTGAGCACCACACCCCAGACGAGCGGAATGCCGAACAGGAGCTGGAGCGCGATCGCCGTGCCGACCACTTCGGCTAGATCACACGCGACGATCGCCAGTTCGCACAACAGCCATAGCACGACGCGGACCGGCGGGCTGTAGCTGGCCCGGCAGGCCTGAGCAAGATCGAGTCCGGTCACGATGCCGAGCTTCGCCGAAAGGGCTTGCAGCAGCATCGCCATCAGGCTCGAGATCAGGATGACGGAGAGCAGGGTATAGCCGAATGCCGATCCCCCCGCGAGGTCGGTGGCCCAATTGCCGGGGTCCATATAGCCGACGGCGACGAGGTATCCGGGGCCCGCAAACGCGCCGAGCTTTTTCCAGAACTGCCCCGCGCCAATCGGAACCGTGATCGAACGGTGCGAGCCCGACAGGCTCTCCCGCGCGACCGGGAAGTCATAGGAACCGAATTCGACGGCGTCGGAGCTGAACGGCGGCGACATAGGCGATACCCCTCTTCAATCCATGGCGCGCATCTTCCCTTCTAGTTGGCGGCGCTGGTCTTGATGGCGCCGTTGACGCCCGCGGGGAAGAACCCGCCGCGATCGACCGCGAGCTTGTTGAGAAAGACGACGTTCAGCACCTGTCCGGCGGTACGGCTAAAGGCGATGCCGCTGCTATCGGTCGGGACGATGTTCGACTGGCTGCCGACCGGGCTGATGCCCTGATCGTCGTCGCTCGCCCCGTCGAGGCTGTCGCGCGCGTTCGAGATCGCATCCGCAGAAGTACGGAGCGAAGGTGTCGCGACGCCCTTGGCGTAGAGGACGGTGCGGACGAGGCTGGCGTGATAGGCTTCGGCCGCGAGGAGGCCCGCCGCGGCTTCCAGATACACTTTGCTCGTGAGCAGCGGCGATGCGCCCTTGTATGCGGTGACGCCAACGTCCTCGAAGATGAACGCGCCGAGGAGGAAATTCTCATCGGTCGCATAGGGATCGAAGGCGACACCGGCCCCGACCAATCCGGCGGAACGGGCCGCGCTGGAAAACGCGCCATTCGGATCGGTGCCGCCGACGTCGATCGCGGGCTGCGCGACCGCCGACGTTCCGAGCTGGGTCCGCAGGAAGGTGACGTGGGTGACTTCGTCGGCCGCGATTTCCTGCGCGTATTGCGACACGAGCGGGTCGGTGAAGTTGACCTTGCGCCCGCCGATGACTGCGCCCTGCGTGCCGGTGCCGGTCAGCATATTGGCCGCGAGGCCGGTCCCGAATGCCGCATAGGAATAGAATTGCGCCTCGAGATATTCGAGGTTGAGCGCGAAGTTCAGAATGTCCGCGTCGCTGGGCCCGGTTGGCGGAGGCGGACCGGGCGGAGGCGCGGGCGTGGCGTCTTTGTTGTTGCTGTTGCCGAAGCATCCACCGAGCATCGATGTCGCGGCGACCGCCGCTGCGGCCGTGCCCGCGGCCTTGAAAAAGTCGCGACGGTCGTCGCGGCGCTTGGCGCGTGCGTCGAAGGCCGCGATGATGGCTTCATTGGTGTTCATGACGGATACTCCCGGATCGGGATTGAGGGGAAGGTCGCGATCAGTTCGCGGCGCTCGTCGTGATGTTGCCGTTGACGCCGGCGGGGAAAAATCCGCCGCGAGTCACCGCCATCTTGTTCAGATAGACGATGTTTAGCACCTGTCCGGTGGTCCGGCTGAAGGCGAGGCCGTTGGCGTCGAGCGGCACGATGTTCGATGCGGCTCCGATCGGGCTGATCCCCTGATCGTCGTCGCTCGCGCCGTCGAGGCTGTCGCGCGCGTCGGAGATCGCGTCCGCCGAAGTACGGAGCGAAGGTGTCGCGATGCCCTTGGCGTAGAGCACGGTTCGCACGAGGCTGGCGTGATAGGCCTCGACCGCGAGGATTCCCGCCGCGGCTTCGAGGAATACCTTGCTCGTGATAAGCGGAGCGGCGCCCTTGTAAGCCGTGACCCCGACGTCTTCGAAAATGAACGCGCCGAGGAGGAAATTCTCGTCGCTCGCGTAGGGGTCGAAGGCGACTCCTGCCCCGACCAATCCGGCGGAACGGGCCGCGCTGGAAAACGCGCCGTTGGGATCGGTGCCGCCGACGTCGATCGCGGGTTGCGCGACCGCCGATGTTCCGAGCTGGGTGCGCAGGAAGGTGACGTGCGCGACTTCGTCGGCCGCGATCTCTTGCGCGTATTGCGAGACAACGGGGTCCGTGAAGTTCACCTTGCGGCCCCCGATGACCGCGCCTTGCGTGCCGGTGCCAGTCAGCAAATTGGCCGGCAACCCCGCGCCGGTCGCGGCATACATGTAGAACTGCGCCTCGAGATATTCGAGGTTGAGCGCGAAGTTCAGAATGTCGGCGTCGGTCGGCGCCGCCGCCTGCGCCTTGGCGGCGGGGCTGTAGGCGACCGCGAGACCGCCCGCGAGCGTCGCCGCGCCCGCGAAGGCCCGGAAGAATTCGCGCCGCTCGCTGCGCCGCTCCACGCGCGCATCGAAGGCATCCGTCAGTGTCATCGCGTCAGGCATGGCAACTCTCCCTGGCCCTTCCGGACAAGCCGGAAATCAAACGCGAAATGACCGTGCGGGCGATAAGTTGCGGCGCATTCAAGGATGGTTTCACAAGTGTTAAAGTAGTTTGACAGCGGGCGCAGCAATCCTGCGCCCGGGGGAACGGACGGCGCCGACAACTATTCTTGCTGTTCGCATATCGCCTTTCGCGCGAAATGATGGAGGCTGCTGCCGCCACCGCGCACGTTCATCGTGCTGGTATCACTTAACTTAAATCAAGTAATTGATATTAAAACAGATACGCTTCCGAAACGGTGAAACCTAAGCTGCCGCCTCGCGTATCTTCCTCGGGGCCGAGGAGTGTATGATGGCCGTCTTGGGCGCGCAGCTTTCTTCAGGCCGCGCGAGCGCGCGCCTGGAACTTAGGGAGCAGCGCGCCAAGGCCGGCAACCTGAACGCCCTGGTCGCGCGGCTTGGGCTCGCCGCCCCCACCGATGCGGGTGAAATCCTGACGATCCGGGCGCTCTGGCGGTCGATGCAGCGCCATCGCGCGCACCAGCCCGTCGCCGAGAGTGAGGTTCCGCTCCTCATCACCGATGGCTGGGCGTGCCATCGCCGACGGATCGGGCTCACGACGCATTATTTTCTCTTTTTGCTTCCTGGCGACTTCATCCTGCCGTCGCGACTGCACGCCAATGGTGCGAGCGAACTCGTCGCACTGACGCCGTTGGAGACCGTAGACGCCACGCCGCTGACGCTTCTCGAGGAGGATGGTTCGGCCTGCGCGCCCAAGGCGCGCCGCCTGATCGCCGAGACGAGATCCCATTGCGACGCGTTGATCCTCGATCATCTGTTTCGCGTGACCGCGTGCGACGCGCGGGGCGGCCTTGCCCATATGCTGCTCGAGCTGCTCGAACGGCTGAACGCGACCGGGCGTTGCGTGGGCGGCCGTTTCCCGCTGCCAGTGGGTCAGCGGCCGATCGGCAAGGCGATGGGACTCAGCACGCTCCATGTCCACAAGACGCTGAACAACCTGCGTCGCGATGGACTGGTCGACTTCGGCCGCGGCTGGATGGAAATTGCTCAACCCGAAAGGCTAGAACGCCTCGCGCAACCAAGCGCCCGCCAGGCCCGGGCTGGATAACAAAGGCGACAAACGGGTAGCACTGTGTCGCGCGTCTCCCTAGATGCGGCGGATGGCGCGTTCCTCCCGTTCGCTCGACTGGGGCTTTCCCCGCTGGCGCGGCTATGGGTCGTCGCGCGAGGCGGCGCAGGTGCGGTTGTGCGACAGGCACGATTGCAATGAGCCTGGAGACCGGCCCGCGCCGAAGTCGCCGAACAGCCCTGACCGCTGGTGGTTCTGCGAGGCTCATGCCGCGGAATACAACCGCGGCTGGAATTATTTCGAAGGACTGAGCGCCGAGGACGCCGCGGCGCGCGAGACCGAGGAGAGCGGACAGGCGTCCGCCTTCGCCAGCGCGTCGCACTATGGCTGGGGCGGCCCCGGCGACGGCACGCGCTCGCGCGACGAGATGCGCGCGCTCGACGCGCTCGAGATCGACGCGGGCGCGAGCTTCGACGATGCGCGCGCCGCGTGGCGGCGGCTCGCCAAGGCCAATCATCCCGATCTCAAGCCCGGCGACGGGGCGGCGGCGGAGCGCTTCCGGCAAATCCAGGCGGCATGGGACGTGCTTCGCGCTGCCGAGGAGCGCCGCGCCGCGGCCTGACTATTCTTCGAGGCTGTCGGGCAGCGGATCCTTGCCCGAGATGCGCCGCGCGATCGCGACCGCTTCGGCCAAGCTAAAGCTCCCGCTGATCTGGAGCGCGCCGCCGGCGATCTCTTCGTTGACGACGGGTTCGGCGACCATCGCGCCATCGACCGAGACGATAAGCTTGTCGCCGACATGGGCGCGGGTGAGCGCCGCGAGGCGCGCCGAGGCAGGGGGCGTCAGGGTGATGAGGATCGCCGCGCCGCCGCCGACATCGGGCAGCCCGCGCGCGTCGACGACCTCGTTCTGCGCGAACGGCTGCCCGTCGATCGCGAGCCCCGCGGGTGCGCCCGCGCCGATCAGCAGCACCAGCAGGAGCAGCGCGCGCATGGCGCGAACCTACACCGAAAACCGTTCGGCGGTCGAGCGGATCAGCGAAATCATGTTGGGGATGCCCTGCGTGCGGTTTGAGCTGAGCTGCGCCCTCAAATCGAACGACGCGAGCGCGCCGTCGACATCGGTCGCGGCGACCTCAGCGGGCGGACGGTCCTGCACGGCGGCGAGGACCAGCGCAATGATGCCCTTCGTGATCGCGGCGTTCGAATCGGCGAGGAAGTGGAGGCGCCCGTCGGGCAGGCGCGTCGGATAGACCCAGACGCTCGCCGAGCAGCCGCGAACCAGCGTCGCGTCGGTCTTGAGCGGATCGGGCATCGGCTCGAGCGTGCGTCCGAGGTCGATCAGCAGGCGATAACGGTCGTCGGCGTCGAGGAGGTCATAGTCGGCGAGGATGTCTGAGAGCGCGGGGAGGGGCATAGGGCCATTATAGCGTTCCTCTCCCTGAAGGGGAGAGGGGCAGGCGCGTCAGCGCCAGGGAGAGGGCCTCAATGGGCCTGCGGCAACCCCTCTCCCCGCTCGCGCTTCGCGCGAGTCGCCCTCTCTACTCCAGGGAGAGGGATCACAATTCTACCCCTGCCGCAATCGCCTCGAGCTTCCTGATGCGCTCCTTGATGTCGGCGATGTCGATGCGCGCGCCGGCGCTGGGCGGCATGGCGAGGTCGCGGCCGTGGTCGAGCTCGGCGCGTTTCAAGTCGAGCCAGCCGCGCCATCCTTTCAGCGCCGCCGCCGCGATCATCGCGAGGCCGGCGAGCGAGGCCAGCGCCAGCGTGACATAGGTTGCGGGTTCCATGATTGTTGCTCCCTGGATTTTCCGTGTCCGCGTCAGTCGCGCGTCCGGAGTTGTTGGATTTCGCGATCGAGCGCGCGCGGGCCGTTTTCGTCGGTCGCGATACGTTCGAGGACGGCGATGCGCTCCTGCAGCGCTTTGACCTCCCCGCGCAGCCGCTCGGCATCGGGGTCGGGGCGGTGCCCGATGAACTCCTCGCGGGCGTGGCGGCCGCGGCCGGTGCGGACGATGCCGTATTTGGCGCGGACGATGCTGGCGACG
>JACDGO010000061.1 GCA_013821585.1 Sphingomonadaceae bacterium | reverse complement strand
ACGACGCCTTTATGGTCGTCGTTCCGGGGAGCGAGGGCGATTTCGGCGTGCTGCACGGCCACATGCCGGTGATGACGACGATCCGCGACAGCGAGATCCGGGTCTATTCGAGCCCGAACACGGTTTCGCACCGCATTCGCGTGACGGGCGGGTTCGCCGAGGTTAATGCGTCGGGGCTGACGGTGCTCGCGGAGCAGGCGATGCTCGGACAGTGAACGCGCCGGGCTGCGACATCGCAGTCTATCTCTACGAACCGGGCGATGGCGGCCTCGACCGCGTCGCGATCCTGCTCGCCAATGGATTTGCCGAACGCGGGCTTTCGACCGAGCTGTGGTTGACGCGCGGCGAAGGGCCGACGCGGCATCTCATCGCGCCCTCGGTCCAAGTGCGGATCGTTCCGGCACCGCGACTGGCGCGTGGCGCGTCGCTGGCGCTCCAGCTTCCCGCGCTGCGCCGGCTGGTTCGCCGTCGCCGTCCGCGCGTGCTGCTGTCAGCGGGCAACCAGAGCAACCTCCCCGTCGCGCTCGCCTGCAAAGGCACGTCGACCGCGTCGGTCGCCAAGATCACAAACCCGGTCGATCGTCCCGGCGCGGCGGGTGTCGCGGTTGCATGGCGTCGCTGGCGCTTCGGCCTCACCGCGCACCTGTCGCGCCTGACGCTGACGCTCAGCGAGGTTGACGCCCGGCGCTACGGCGGCTGGTACGGCCGCGCGCGCTTCGCCGCTGTCCACAACCCGTACGTGACAGACGCGATTCTCGCGGTCGGGCGTGGGCATCGTGAAGCTGGTTCCGAACCGAAGCTGCTCTCGCTCGGTCGCCTCGCGCCGCAGAAGGATCAGGCGACACTTCTGAGCGCGCTCGCCCTGCTGCGTCATCGCCCGTGGCGGCTGACGATTGTCGGCGATGGTCCGCTCGCAAGCGCACTCGACGCACAGGCGACGGCGCTCGGCATCGCCGATCGCGTCGTATTCGCGGGGTTCAGCGCCGACCCCCTGCCCTGGCTCGCCGACGCCGACCTGCTCGTGCTGTCGTCGCGCTGGGAGGGGCTGCCCGCCGCGCCGATCGAGGCGATGGCGTGCGGTTGCGCGGTGGTCGCGACCGATTGCGCGCCGGGCCTGAGCGAATTGCTGCGCGCCGCCGGTCTGCCGCGCCCGACGCCGATCGGCGACGCGCCCGCGCTCGCCAAAGCGATCGAAACGGCGTTTGCCGAACCGCCCGACCGTGCGGCGCTGACGAAGGCCGCCGCGCCCTATGCGCTCGCCGCGTCGATCGACGATCACCTTCGCCTGGTCGAAGCCTTCTTGCGGAGTCCGCCGTCCGCCGCCGGTTAGGACATTGTCAAAGTTTCCGCCCTATTCACCTTTTCTCGCCACCGATCCTTGGGTGGCCTTGGACTGCAAGGCGGGCGATGAGCGCATTCGGAAAACGGGGCGGAATTAGCGGGACCGGAGCGAGCGCGCGGCCCGCGTTCGGCGTCGCACGCCCGATGCAGAGCGCGCCCGGCGCCGCCGCCGCCCCCGCTGACGAGGGCGGCAAGCAGTTCCCGCCGATCGAGCCCGCATCGCTTCCCGCCACATCTGCCTACGACGCGCCGCTCGAAAAGCTCGACGCGATGACGCGGCTCAACGACCGTCAGCACAACGAGGCCGAGCCCGCACCGAAGGCCGAAGGGTTCGAGGCGAGCGTCCACAAGATCAAGGAGCAGGTTCTGCCGCGCCTGCTCGAGCGCATCGATCCCGAAGCCGCCGCGAGCCTCAACAAGGACGAGCTGGCCGAGGAGTTCCGCCCGATCATCGGCGAGGTGCTCGCCGAGCTGAAGCTGACGCTCAACCGGCGCGAGCAGTTCGCGCTCGAAAAGGTTCTCGTCGATGAATTGCTCGGCCTCGGGCCGCTCGAAGAGCTGCTCAACGACCCGACGATCACCGACATCATGGTCAACGGCCCCGAGCAGACCTACATCGAGCAGAAGGGCAAGCTGCTCATCGCCCCGATCCAGTTCCGTGATGAGGAGCATCTGTTTCAGATCGCGCAGCGCATCTGCAACTCGGTCGGCCGCCGCGTCGACCAGACCTCGCCGCTCGCCGACGCGCGGTTGAAGGACGGCAGCCGCGTCAACGTCATCGTGCCGCCGCTCTCCTTGCGCGGCACCGCGATCTCGATCCGTAAATTCTCCGCCAAACCGATCACGCTCGACATGATGGCGAAGGGCGGTTCGATGTCCGAAAAGATGGCTACCGCGCTCAAGATCGCCGGCGCCTGCCGCTTCAACATCATCATCTCGGGCGGCACCGGCTCGGGCAAGACGACGATGCTCAACGCTTTGTCAAAGATGATCGACCCCGGCGAGCGCGTGCTGACGATCGAGGATGCGGCCGAACTCCGCTTGCAGCAGCCGCATTGGCTACCGCTCGAAACGCGGCCGGCGAACCTCGAAGGTCAGGGCGAGATCACGATCCGCGATCTCGTCAAGAACGCGCTGCGTATGCGTCCCGATCGCATCATCCTCGGCGAAATTCGCGGCGCCGAATGTTTCGACATGCTGTCGGCGATGAATACCGGCCACGACGGCTCGATGTGCACGCTCCACTCCAACTCTCCACGCGAAGCCTTGGCGCGCATGGAGAACATGGTGATGATGTCGGACATCAAGGTGCCGAAAGAAGCGATCTCGCGCCAGATCGCCGACTCGGTCGACCTGATCATCCAGGTCAAGCGCCTGCGCGATGGTTCGCGCCGTGTGACCAACGTCACCGAGGTGATCGGCATGGAAGGCCCGGTGATTGTCACCCAGGAGCTGTTCAAGTTCGAATATCTCGACGAGGGCGCGGACGGCATGATCCTCGGCGAATATCGCGGCATGGGCCTGCGCCCCTACACGCTCGACAAGGCCAAGCAGTTCGGCTTCGATCAAGCGTATCTGGAAGCCTGCCTCTAGGCTTTGAGGGCGAACGCCGCGGCCGCTGCGGCCGCGAAAAGCGCCAGCACCATCACGAGCGGCCATGAGACAATCGCGACGCGATCGGGATCGCTCCGGCGCGCCTGACGGCGCTCGGCGATCGCGGCGAACAGGGCGACAGCCAGCGATCCGCCGCACAACGTCCAGAGAATGGCTTGTGCCGTCACCCGCTTACGCGCCGAGCTTGTCGACCTTCGCCTGAAGTTCCGCCAGCTGCGCCTTCAGCCCCGCGATCTCCTCGTCCTTTGTCAGCGCTCCGCCCGGCTTGAACGCGCCCGCCGCCGCCTCGAACATCGCGAGGTTGCGCTTGGCGATCTCGGCGAACGGACCACCGGCGAAAGCGCCTTCGATCGCCGAGCGGAACTGCGACTGGTTGCGCCGGAACGCCGCCATCGATTCCTCGAGGTAATGCGGCACCATCGACTGCATCGAATCGCCGTACATCGAGATAAGCTGGCGCAAGAAGTTCGACGGCAGCATCGTCGCGCCGCGGCTTTCCTCGTCCATGATGATCTGGGTGAGAACGCCGTGCGTGATGTCCTCGTTGCTCTTGGCGTCGAGCACCTTGAACTCGCGCCCCTCGCGCGTCAGCTGGGCGAGGTGCTCGAGCGTGATGTAGCTCGAGCTTTCGGTGTTGTAGAGGCGGCGGTTCGCATATTTCTTGATGATCACCGGCGGCGCTTCGCCTTCGGCTGACTCTGTCTTCGATTTGGCCATCGCTTCGCCCCGAACCTCGCGAAAGCCGCCCCCTACACTCGCCCATGGTGCGGCGCAACACGACCGTGGAAACGGCGGTGCGAATGGCCTAGAGGAATTCGACCAATAGGAGATTTTCATGACCGACGTCGTCATCGCCGCCGCGCGCCGCACCCCCGTCGGCAGCTTCCTCGGCGCGTTCGCGGGCACGCCCGCGCACGAGCTGGGCCGTACCGCGATCGTCGCGGCGCTCGAGTCCGCCGGTGTCGATCCGGGCGACGTATCCGAAGTGATCCTCGGCCAGGTGCTGACCGCGGGACAGGGCCAGAACCCCGCGCGGCAGGCGTCGATGGCGGCGGGCATCCCCAAGGAAATCCCAGCCTGGGGCGTCAACCAGGTGTGCGGATCGGGCCTGCGCGCGGTCGCGCTGGCGGCGCAGGCGATCCACACCGGCGACGCGACGATCGTCGTCGCGGGCGGACAGGAAAGCATGTCGCTCTCCGCGCATGCGCAGAATCTGCGCGGCGGCACGAAGATGGGCGCGGTCGAGCTGGTCGACACGATGATCAAGGACGGCCTGACCGACGTGTTCAACGGCTATCACATGGGCATCACGGCGGAGAACCTCGCCGAGCAGCACCAGATCACGCGCGAGATGCAGGATGCCTTTGCCGCGCGGTCGCAGAACAAGGCGTCCGAGGCGCGGTCGTCCGGCCGTTTCAAGGGCGAGATCGCGCCCGTCACGGTCAAAGGCCGCAAGGGCGACACGGTGGTCGATGCCGACGAGTTCATTCGCGACGGCGTCACCGCCGAAGCGCTGTCAGGCCTGCGCCCCGCGTTCAAGAAGGACGGCACCGTCACCGCCGCGAACGCGAGCGGCCTCAACGACGGCGCCGCCGCGCTGGTGCTGATGTCGCGCGAGGAAGCCGAGCGGCGCGGCGCCCTCATCCTCGCGCGCGTCGCGAGCTGGGCCTCGGCGGGAGTCGATCCGTCGATCATGGGCATCGGACCGGTGCCCGCGACAAGGCGCGCGCTCGAGAAGGCGGGGTGGAGCGTCGGCGACCTTGACCTGATCGAGGCGAACGAGGCGTTCGCCGCGCAGGCGCTCGCGGTCGGCAAGGAGCTCGGTTGGGACGCCGACAAGGTCAACGTCAACGGCGGCGCGATCGCGATCGGCCACCCGATCGGCGCATCGGGCGCGCGCGTGCTGACGACCTTGCTTCACGAAATGGGCCGCCGCGACGCCAAGAAAGGCCTCGCGACGCTGTGCATCGGCGGCGGCATGGGCATCGCGCTCGCGGTGGAGCGCGGCTAGCTCCAGACGCGCTCGAAACGTTGCCCGAGGACGGTCAGCAGCTCGTATTGTGACAGGCCCGAGGCGCGCGCGGCTCCGGGAAGGCTGTAATCGATCGCGACCCAGTCGCCCTCGCCGAGCGTGGGCTCGGCGTCGATACCGACCGCGATCAGATCCATCGACACACGGCCGAGAACGGGGAAGCGCCCCCGCCCCGCCGTTCCGGCCCCCGCGAACGCGCGGAGATAGCCGTCGGCGTAGCCGATGTTGAGGATCGCGACTTCGATGTCGGCTTGCGCGATGAACGTCGCGCCATAGCCGATGCTTTCGCCCGCCGGCACGCGGCGGCGCTGGACGACCTGCGCTTCAGGGAAGGCTACCTGCGCGACGTGTCCGTGGGCTTCGGCGCGGGGAACGCCACCGTAGAGCGCGAGGCCGGGGCGGGTGAGGTCGAACGCGAAACCTTCGCCGAGGCAGATGCCCGCTGAATTGGCGAGACTCTTGCGCTTGGCCGGAACATCGAGCGCCGCGAGCGCATCGCGCTGGCGCGCGTTCATCGCGCTGTCCTCGTCGGCGCAGGCGAGGTGGCTCATCAGCGTTTCGAGGTTCAGGCCCGCGAGAAGCCCTGCGTCCTCGGGCTGGAGGCCGAGGCGGTTGATGCCGGTATCCGCCATCGCGTCGCACGGCCGCCCGGTCGGCCGCCAGCGTGCAGCCTGCTCGGGCGAGTTGAGCACCGGCCGCGCGATCGACCGGATCGCGACGGCCATGTCCTCGTCGCGGACGCCGTGGAGCACCGACAGCGCGCAACCCTCGGGCATCGCGCCGAGCGCCTCGGCTTCGTCCCATGTCGCCACGAAAAAGTCGCGGCAACCTTCGCGCACGAGCCGCTCGACCACCGCGCGGGCGCCGAGGCCATAGCCGTCGGCCTTGACCGCCGCACCGCACGCCGCGCCGCCGCTCATTTTCGCCAGCCGGCGCCAGTTCGCGGCGAGCGCGTCGCCGTCGAGGCGCAACCGCAGCGGCGCGCTCACCGCGCCGTGTCGAAGTCGCGGCCGACCGTTTCGGGAAGCATGAGCACGGTCACGATCAGCGCCATCGCGACGACCACGAAGGTATACCAGAGCCCCGAATAGGGATCTCCCGTCCGCGCGATGATGTATTGGCTGATCACGGGCAGGAAGCCGCCGAAATAGCCGGTGCCGATGTGATAGGGAATCGACATCGACGAATAGCGGATGCGCGGCGGAAACAGCTCCGAGAGCAGTGCCGCGACCGGACCGTAGGTCGCGCCCGATAACGCCCCGAGCCCGAGGATACCAAGCAGGATGACGAGGATCCCGCTGCGCGACGGCGTGACCTTGTCGAGCCGGTAGCCCGCGTCCGACAGCGCGACGTCGAGCGCGGCGGGCGCGGTGTCCGCCTGCGGCCGTCCGCCGATCGTCACCGATACCGCGGGAGCGTCGGCGGTCGTGTAGGCGACGCCCTTTTTCGAGAAATAGTCGAGCAGCTTGCCGCAATCTGACTTCTGCGCCTTGGCGAACGGATCATAGCCGCAGTCGCGCCCCGCGACGACGACCGGCGACTGGACGTTCGCGGCGACCAGTCCGGGGTTCGCCGCGCCGCCGATCATCTTGAACAGGGGGAACAGCAGCAGCAAGGTCAGCGCATAGCCGATGACGATCGGCTTCTTGCGCCCGACCTTGTCCGACAGCCAGCCGAACAGCACGAACCACACCAGCCCCGACGCCGCGCCGATGCCGACGAGCGTCTGCGCGACCGCATCGTCGACGCGCAGCGCGTTCTGGAGGAAATAGAGCACCTGAAACATCGCGGTATACCAGATCACCGTCAGCCCCGCCGCGACGCCGAACAGCGCGACGAACAGCCGCTTGAGGTTGCCGGGATAGGTGAAGGTCTCCTTGAGCGGATTCTTCGTGAGCTCCCCCGCTTCCTTCATCGCCTTGAACACCGGGCTTTCGCTCAATTTGAGGCGCATCCACAGCGAGACCGCGAGGAGCGCGAGCGAGAAGACGAAGGGAACGCGCCAGCCCCACGCATCCCACGCCGCCTTTCCGACGATCGCCTGCGTTGTCAGCACCACCGCGAGCGACAGGATGAAGCCGCCGGCGACGCTTGCCTGGATGAAGCTGGTGAAATAGCCGCGCCGCTTCTGGTCGGCGTGTTCGGCGACATAGATCGCGGCCCCGCCATATTCGCCGCCGAGCGCAAGGCCTTGGAGGATGCGCAGCGACAGCAGGATGATGGGCGCGGCGAGGCCGATCGACGCGGCGGCGGGAACGAAGCCGATCGCGGCGGTGGCGAGCCCCATCACGCTGATCGTGATGAGGAAGGTGTATTTCCGACCGAGCCGGTCGCCGAGGAAGCCGAACAGCACCGCGCCCAGCGGGCGGAAGCCGAAGCCGATCGCGAAGCCGAACAGCGACAGGATTAGCTCGAGCGTCGGATTGCCCGCCGGGAAGAAGGTGCGCCCGATGATCGCCGCGAGCGTGCCGTAGACGAAGAAGTCATACCATTCGAACACCGTCCCCAGCGACGAGGCGGCGATGACGAGCTGGATATCCTTGCGGCTGAGTTCCGCCCCCGGCGAAGGCGCGTCGTGCGATGTCATTCCGTTCCCCTGGCGCGCCCGATCCCGATCATGCGCCGCGCGGACGGGAGTCGGTGGATTTTACGAAGTGGACGAGTTTTACACGGATTGGGAGAGTTTCCCCGTTCCAAAAACGAAGTGCGGGCGCGCGACGGAACGATCGGGGAAACGCGCGCGGCGGGCATCGAGCGACTCATGCGTCAGGACGGGGGCTGTAGGACAGCGAAAAATGCGCTGCGTCGTCGCGCGCCAAATCGGCTGTATGGCGGCGTCGATCCTGCTAATATGCGGCGGAAGGACTCGCTCGTGCGTCATGCTGTCTTCTTTCTCGCGGCGTTGGTCGCGCCGTCCATCGCGCAAGCGCAGGCGCCCGGCGCGCAACGCGTCGAAGTGGTGCTCGCCAACTTCAGCTTCACGCCCGCCGCGCTCCACCTCAAGGCGGGGCGGCCGGTGACGATGCATTTCGTCAACCAAGGCTCGGGCGGGCATAATTACTCGGCGCCGGAATTCTTCGGCCCGGCGGTTCCGGGCGGAAAGGTCGAGCTGAAGAAAGGCGAAAGCCGCGACGTCGCCCTGACGCCGCGCGCCGGCCATTACGACGTCCGTTGCACGCACTTCCTGCACACCAGCTTCGGAATGAAGGGCACGATCGATGTCGAATAAAGCGAGGGGTCGTAGATCGGCGATATCCGCGACGGCAACGGCCTAACGCGATCCTGGCAACCTAAGGCCGATGAACGCCGTCCGTAACGGCGAGTTCGGAATATAAATGCCGATCTTCCAAGTCGATGCGGCGGCGCAGAAGGTCGATCATCGCATACGCCGCCCGGCGATAGCCGTCCCAGTCCGCGACAACCGCATTCATCGCCCAGCTTTCACAATATGAGTGAAAATGACTCGTCACGTCGACTAGATCGGATTTCATCCGGCTGGCGAGCGCGAAGATGCGAGGGCGCGGGTCGTGCGCCAGCTTGGGATAGACATGGGTGTCTTCGACCGCGAGACGCTGCGTCAGCCCCCGCGTGAGCCGCCACCGGCACCGGGCCAGGCCCTCTACGTCGCGCAACTCGGAAGCCGACAGGCGCGTCGGAAGATCCTCGGCGATATGGCCGAGTTCCTCATTATCCTGACGGAGTTTCGCTAGCATCAAGATGACTCATTCCAGTCGGGCAAGGCTCCAGCGGGCGAATCTGCCCCTCTCCATTCAGGACGAGGCGCGTCTTCGGGCAATTTAGGTGGATGGCGGGCAACGGGTGGGATGTGCCCGCCATCCAGTCAGAGGACCAAACTCCAACGACAGGTGAACTAGGACCACAGC
>JACDGO010000060.1 GCA_013821585.1 Sphingomonadaceae bacterium | reverse complement strand
TCCCCGAACTGACCATGTCAATGATCTGCGAGAACGACCTGGAAGTCGACCGCAGCGACGATCTCGACATCGGCATCGTCTGGCAGCCGCCGCGCAATCCGGACCTCATGGTCGCGAAGCTGGCGACGCTGCACTTCATGCCGTTCGCATCACGGGCCTATGTCAAGGAGTACGGCGTACCGTCGAGCGCCGAAGAGATGCTTGAACACCGGTTCATCGAGCAGATCGCTCCCGGAATCAAATCCGGCTTGCTCGACCAGCTCGTCGGAACCGAGCGGCCGCCCGGCTTCCTGCCCATCCGCACCAATTCCAGTCTCGCGATCTTCTGGGCGGTCGCGAACGGGGCGGGCATCGCATTCATGCCAGCTTACGCGGCCGCGCTCGTAAAGAAACTCGTGCCTATCGATCTGCCCTTCCAGATCAAGTTCGACATTTTCTATTATTATTATCCCGAGGCGCGCACGGCGCCGGCGATCGTCGCAGGGATCGAGTGGCTGCGCGGCGCATTCGACCCGGGCACGTTCCCGTGGTTCCGTCCCGAGTTCGTCCACCCCAATGACTTCTTCGAGCGCGGGTCCGGGAATGTAATCCAACTGTTTGAATCGATGGTAGGCGAAGACCCGTTTTAGGTGTGGCCGCTTCGGAATGACACCTTCAAAACCAAAGGCCAATCTCGACGACGCACGGCCGCGGCCTGGCGCTTAATCCGGGCCTGAGCAGCTGCCTTCGACTATGGATGCTTGTCCCGCAGTTGACCACCAATAGCGGCGGCAGCCGAGGCTACGAAGGCACCAACAAGCATCGATAGCCCGCCAAAGATCGAGATCATGGCTGCGGCCTTGCGCGCTTCGTCCGCCAGCGCGGGTGTGACCGACGGGTTGACTGGGGGTGCACCGATACTGGCGAGCGACGTCGTGGCGACAGCAACGCCGGCAACGATGATCGTCGCAAGCGACCAAGCGATCAAGCCGTGCACGGTGTCCCGGAAAAACACCTCATCGGTGTGAAGCCCGGACCATTTGGTCCTCGTCCGGCCCGCGATGTATCCGCCCACGGCGGAGGACAACCATTGCATCACGATGAGCCACAATCCGGCGCCAATCGTGAACGTCGACGCCTTTGCGCCGACACCAGGCCACGGCGAGACCGACGCCAAGCCGAACCCGGAACCGAGCGCCAGAAGGACGAGAGAAATGGCGATCGCCGCAACGGTCCCGCCCCATATCGCAGACCATGCGATCGCCGAGCCGCCGGCTTCTACCTGATGCCCTGTGGGGTAGAGCACGGGGTCAAGATTTGCGAAAGGTTCGGCCATGATCAGTGCCACAGCAGCGCGAGAAGGATGATTATGGGAATGGGGATCCCCAACAGCCACAAAAGAATCCCTTTTCCCATTTGAGCGCTCCCATCTCAGTAAGGTTTGATGTGCGTGCAACGTAAACTCGATGCTATTGTTCCCACGAAGCCGACCAGTGGACGGGTTGCCACAGGGAGGCCATAGGAGCAAGATTGTAGTCTCTTACCGCGGCAGTTGATCGCGCGTCTTCGCGGCGGACAAAGGTACGACGAAGGCCGGGCCGTCCGCTTCGCGGGGCGGTTTGGTTAGTGCGCGGCCTCTGCCCGATCGACGCGGTTTTGGGCCGCATCGGCGTCCGTCCTTTCGCGCGCCTGGGTCTTGGCGATCGCCGCATCGTGACTAGCGTTCTGAGCCGCAACCATATTATCGAGAAAGCGTTCCGATTCAGCCGGACTCATCTTTTGCGGCGCGGGTTTGCACGCTGTAGCTGTCGCTAGGGCCACGAGGATGGAAATCATGATCGGCGCGGGGCGTGTAGGACGGAGCGGCATCGCTTGCGCGTACGCGCAATCAGGCGCGCTCGCAATGAGCGCCGATCCTCGGGCGGGGTGACGATGGTAAATCCGCCCCAGCCCGATCGCGGTGTGGCTACGACCCAGATGCTTGCCAAAGGGCTCTTCAAAGCAAATGCGTCGCCACGACAGATGCGGCCCGCTGGGCGGTCACGCCGCAAAGCCTATCGGACGAGGGGCCTGGGAGCGTCGAGTGCGATCATCCCTTCCTGTGGTTGCCGCGATCGCTCTGTGCGAGCTGGCACTCACCCTATTTCATTAACCCGGCCGCGCGCAGAGCGTTGTTGATTACGCAACCCGGATCATAGCTCAACGACAATCCAGCAGGCGCCGCCGCGATAGAAGCGGTTTCATCAATGTTCGCAGTAGGCAAAGGCGCGGCCTGACCCGCATGCCGCGCTGGATGCCTCGTCATGCGCGGCCCGGCGCTGTCCAGCTCCCACGACCGCGCGATATGATGTGTCGAGGAGATGTCGGCATCGAGCATGTGGGCACCGGCGGTGCCGCAGGTTTCGTCGCCGCGGGTCGCCAACGGCACGCCGTGGCCCACTCCGGCAATACTGTAGAATTCGATAACTGGGCGCCCGCTCGCGTCTTGCCAGCTCTGGTGCATGTGCCCGTTGATAATCTCGGAACGCGAAGGCGTTGCTTCGACGCCATGTAAGCCGCGCCACTGCTCAATGATCGCGGCAGCGTTCGACGGATCGACGATCCGGTCGGCGTCACCGTGCCACACGGAAAGGGTCGGCCATGGGCCGTCGTGCGCGAACGCGGCGCGCACCGTCGCGGTCGGGTCACCCCCAATCGTGCTTGCACGATGCATCTGACCGAACGCCTCCGGTACACTCGTCGCACACGCGTAAGGTAGGCCGGCGATGATTGCTCCGCCGGCGAACACGTCCGGGTAGCACGCGAGCATCGCCGAGGTCATCGCACCGCCCGCCGAAAGTCCCGTCACGAACACGCGCCGACGATCAAGCGCGTGCGTGTCGATCATGGTCTCGATCATCTGGCGGATGGAGAGCACCTCGCCACGCCCTCGCGTTACATCGCCGGTCTCGTACCAGTTGAAGCACAGGTTGAAGTTGTTCGAGCGCAGCTGCTCGGGATAAAGCAGGGCGAATCCCATCTTATCGGCGAGCTGGGACCAACCGGCGCCGTGATCATAGCCTTCGGCGTCTTGCGTACAGCCGTGGAGCACGACGACCAATGCCGCTCCCGGTAGGAGGTCGGCCGGAACATAAATTTTCGCATCGAGCGCTCCGGGGTTCGACCCGAAGCCAGTGAGGCGGCTGAGCCGACCCACCCCTCGGCGCGGAGTGGCCTGCACCTGCATCGCGCGCACTGCATTTAACTTCGTGATCGTCTTTGATATTCCGCGCATCGTCGTACCCCCGGGATCGGCTGCAACTACCGACACCGTATCAACGGTCGAAATCAACATTCGATGCTGCGCTGCACAATAAATCTCCGTGTCGCTGTCCCAAGAGAAAGCCTGCCATCGCGATGCACGGTCGAGCGGCCGTGGTCCTTTCCGGGAACGGTTGCGCTTCCCGTGCAAAAATTGGGGGATGAGCTTCGATCAAACGGATGCGTGGGATCACCGCACCGGCGACAAATTGGGACGCCGGATCTCTTGAGGCACGCTGCTCAACTCTAAGGCAGGCCAGCGAATTATTTCGCACCTCCGAACACACGCCGCCTTTCGCGCGTTAGGCGGTCTCGAAGAGGAGAGCTTCAATGAGAGTAAATGTATTGATCGGGTGTGTCGCGATGGCGGCGTTCACCCCCGCGTTAGCCGCGACCGGAACCCCGCCCCCCAGCAGTTCGCATAATCCAGCTGTGAAGGACAGGTCCGTCGTGCTGACGCGCAACGTAGCGGGCGGCGCGAACTCCTATACGCGCGGCCAAGCCGAGTGGCGCATCATGAAAGCAGGCGTCGATCATGTCCAACATCTGACGAAGGACGCGCACGGCGTCTGGCGCGGCACGGCGATGCGCGGCGCGCACCGCGTGAACGTCGCGCTCGACTACAAGGGCCATGTCACGCTTCGCTAAGAAACCCCTGTAAGGAGTAAATGAGATGTCCGATATCCAGACACGTTTGTTCGATCACTACGACGACGCAGCCGCTGCCGTGACCGCACTCGAAGCAGCGGCCGTTCCGCGTGACGATATCAGCATCGTCGCCCAGGACGGCGACCATGTTCGCACGAAGTCGGTTGACGGCAACGTCAATGAGGATGGCGACGTCTCACGGGGTGCGTCGACCGGCGCCGCGATCGGAGGCGTCGGCGGACTGCTGGCGGGCCTCGGCCTTCTTGCGATTCCCGGCCTCGGACCGATCGTCGCGGCAGGCTGGCTCGTCGCGACAGCAGCGGGCGCGGGTATCGGCGCGCTTGGCGGCGCCGCGACCGGCGGAATCGTTGGCGCACTAAAGCACGCTGGCCATTCTGACGAGGATGCGCATGTTTATTCTGAAGGGCTGCGCCGCGGCGGCACACTGGTGAGCGTCCGGAACGCCGGCGGGCGCGCTGCTGAGGTCGACAACCTCTTGGCGGGAAGTCGCGGTGTAGATGCAGCGACGCGTGGCAAAGTCTATCGCGACGCTGGCTGGTCGGCGTTCGACGAGAAGGCTCCCGCCTACAACCGGGACCAGGCAAACGACGAGCGAACGCGATACGCCAGTTCGGATCGATGAAATTGAAAAGCGGCTCGGTATTTTATACCGAGCCGCTTTCTCCCTTAAACCGCATTCTTCTCGCCGGCTCGATGCGTCGCCCGATCTAGGCTGCGGCGGCACGGGTCGAGACGTCCAGCCTAAACTCCATGAGCTCCATTTCGGCACTGTCCGGATCGTGCGCCCGCTCGAGACTCTCGGCCTCCGAAACGCGCACCGGCGAACGCCCGAACTAGGCGAGCGTCCTAACGCTCGGTTCCCGCTTGTAGAATCGCCGGGCAGCGGCTGCGACAAACTTGCCATCCAGCGCCGTGACCCCATCGTCCGGCACGACTCCGGCCTTGTCGAGCAGGGGTTCGCTGCCGTGCTCGCGCCAATCGCCTTGAGATGACCGAAGGCATTCATCACCCATTCCACGGCCGCGCCTTCCTTCAGCAGGGCGGCACAGCCTCGCTCGGACAGCGCCACGGCAACCGCATCAAAGATCTGCGAGGGCGAGCCGGCAAGCTGGCCGTCGGCCCTCCGCATGCCGCCATCCGACAATTTTGCCCCGCCAACCTTGGGCGCCACGAGCGCAGCCTTGCCTTTCGCTTTCTCGATCGCGCCGACGAGCGACTTCAGTTCGGCGGCGTCGGTTCCGTCGGCGATTAGGATCCCGGCGGCGCAACCTTGGAGCGTCTCCGGCACAAAGCTAATGAATCAGCGCCGTGCGCAATTCTGAAAGTGTGGACAGACAAGTGTCCGTGATTCCGGCCGAGTGGCCACCTTCGGCCCGAGGCTCGCTTTGTGCCCGGGCGGTCATTTCATCCACCGCAACCCCGACTATGACGGGCAGTTTCGGGAAGGCCGATCTGACCTGCTCGGCAAGAGCCTCGATACGATTGGCGGTACAAAGAGTCCGGCGATGCAAATCGCGCTCGCGTCGCCAGGATTGAAATCGACGAGAGAGGCGCGACGGAACGTTCCGCGCTGCATCTGGCGCACAGCACAGCCCGATCGCGAGAATGATAGGCACCAACACTGAGCGAGCGAAGTACATCGATGCGATGACGATGGCTCCCGCCACCCATTGCATCGTCGACGATGCTGGACTCTGCCGTCGCGGAGCAGTGCGCGCGGAGTCCGCGGCCAGTGGGTAGGCGGCGTGATCCGAGCCATGCGATATTCAGTCCCCGTGGCGTCGCTATAGGGCGGGCTAAGAGGATGGCTAGCGCTTCCCGCGTAAATAGCGGGACGGCAGCGCATCGACTTTCATCTGCCGATGACTTGCTGTTGGCAGAGCACGCGCTCGAACGATGCGAGCGGCCGCACGCAATTTCCGTGACGAAGCGTACACGTCCCGCACCGGCGCTCGAACGGGACCGGCTGCCGACGACCGATACGAACTTGCGTAGCTCCGGGTCAGACCATCAAAAACAGCAGCGGAAATAACGCCCCGGCTGTGAGCAGGGCGAGGGATATGCGGCGCGTTGCGCGGTTGTTCAACGCGATGGTGATGCCGAGAAGCGATGAAATGATCAGGCCGGCGGCGAGTAGCGCGACAAAGATTTTGAGTGCCTGCGCCGATCGCGGATTGTTGTGTTTGTGCGCGTTCGGGGGCGCCGTCGGCCCTTCCGAGCCGGGGATAGAACCGATCTTATCCATTGGGGTCGGTTTTGCCTGCGGTAGCGACTGATCCTTGTGCACGCTTGCCATCCAGACGATCCAGCCCGGTGGCGGACCCCCAAATCCGCTCGCCTCCTGCAAGCGGAAGGTCTGTAACGCTCCGCTCAGAGCGAAAAATATCACCGCGGGCGCGAAGAACATGCCGACATAGTGATGTAACTGGCGCAAGCGCCGCATCGTCTGAGCCTTCATGTACGGATCCTATAAGTATGAACTACACGGCCAGTCATTTCGTCGGGCTTGGTCACGCCAAGGCAGGCGCGGTCGCGGGTGCGGGGTCGGACATCACCGCGCGGCTAGGAAAGCCGCCAGAGCCAAATAGCCAATTGGCTCGTGCAGCCGGACCGCACGGTCCCGGCCCTTAAGGTGACGCCCACCGGTCGGGTCAGATCCATTTTTTCGTCCGGGCGATCACGATTGCGAGAACGCTCGTCACGAAAACTGTCCCGACGATGATCGCGAAGGTCAGGTCTCCGCCCTCAAAAACCGTCGCTTTGACGTTCATTCCGAAAATTCCCGCGGTCGCGCCGAAATAGCCGAATACGGCGGTGACGATCGTCAGAACCTTGACCAGGGCGTTGGTTTCGATGCCGTTGCGCGAAGAGAACAGATCGAAGCTGCCGCTGATGAGATCACGCACGCGTTCGACTTCATCGAGAGCGCGTTCGAACCGCGTGGCGAGTAGCTGGTAATTGGCAACGCTGTCCGAATTGGCGATGAGGATCAGGTCGGGTCGCGAGAGACCGTAAAACACGAGACGGTTGCGGACGAGCAGTTCGCGCAAGCGCGATGTACGTCGCCGCAGCGTTACGATCCGCCCGAGTAGCGTGCTCGACGCATTCTCGCGCAGCACCCGCTCGTCGAGTGCGTCGACATCCGCGGCGATCTTCGAAACGTCCTCAAAGAACTCGCCTAGGTGCCAGTCGAGCAACGAAGCCGCGAGCGCTAGCGGCGAAAGCAGGCCGATCAGCGTGTCACTCTGATCCTGCTCGCGGAACTGGTTGAGGAAATCTACACGATCGTCGTGAACCGTGACGAGCCACTGTTCACTGAAAAAAAACACCACGCGCTTGTCCAGCTTCGGCCTATTTTCGGTCACCCGGTCCGGCTTTACCGATCCAGTAGAAAAGTCTTCGGGCAACGGTGCCGCATCCACCGAAAACCGCAAAAACGTGCCGAAGTTTTGAGGGACATTCTCTACATCGCCGAGCACCGCCAAGAAAGGTTCGGCTTCGACGCCGAGCCTTTCCGAAATGGTCTCGAGAGCGGTTCGATCGCCATCCGACACGTCGATCCACACCAGTTTGTGTTCGCCGAAGGCCGAAGGATCGAGATCGTCCAGCGCAATTTCGTCGTCACGGCCGTCAGCGTCATAGGCAAAAATATGAACTGTCACCGACAAACCTCCGTTCGATGCTCCGCCATGATCATCGCGTCAGCGATAGGGCATTTCAACGCGCAAGACAGCGACGAACTTTCGGGCTTCTGCGGGATGTGCCGCGCCGATGGCGGCAGCGTTGTGCCGGCCCTTGCCTGCGCCGCTGGCGGAACCGCTCAGGACAAACGAGACGCCCGAGCCGCTTGCTGTCGCCAAAGATGGGCCGCAGCAAGCAACACCGCAGCCGCTACGACCGCGATCGCGAGATGCGCAGGCGTCAAAAGACCGCGCAGGGCTCGTTCGAAGGTCGCGCCGAGACAGTAGCCAAGCGCAGTGAATAGCGCCGCCCACAGTGCGGCCGAGACGGAATTGAGGAGCAGGAACAGACGCGCGGGGACGTGCGAGACGCCGATCGCGACGGGTCCCGCGACGCGAAAGCCGTAGACGAACCTGAAGGCGATGCAGAATGCGACGGGGTGGCGCTCGATCGCCGCCAGCGCGCGGTTGAACGCCGCCTTTCGAGCCACCCGCGCGACGAAGCGGCTGTCGCGTTGCGAGCGGCCTAGAGCAAAGAAGACCTGGTCGGCGGCGAACGAGCCGAGCCAGGCTGCGATCGCGGTGCCGATCGGATTGAACGCGCCGTGGCGCGCCAGAACGCCGCCGGTGATGACCGCCGCTTCGCGTTCAAAGCCCGCGCCCAATGCGACGCCCAGCACGCCATAGTGATGGATAAGCGTCGCGAGCGTGCCTGTCATCGCGCGTCAACGCATCAACCAAGTGAACGTTCGCGTCATTTGGGATAGGGTCTGTCGGTGCGAAACTACGTCATCGTCTTTGGCGCAGCGGTCCGTCCGGGCGGAAGCCCGAGCGCGGCTCTCCAACACCGAATCGACGGCGCCGTCGCATGGGCGCGCCGTGATCCCGAAGCGATCGTCATCCCGACGGGCGGCGTCGGAGACGAGGGACCGGCCGAGGCGGACGTCATGCGACGCTGTCTCATTGCCGCGGGCATCGCGACGCATCGCATCGTTGTGGAGCGGCTTGCGCGGGACACGCTGGAGTCGGTCCGGCTGTGCGATGCGATCCTTCGCGAGCGGGGCGATTGCCGGATAGTCGTGTGCTGCACGAGCGGCTATCGTCAACCGCGCTGCGCGCTGCTCTTACGCTTGCTGGGCTATAAGGTCGTCGTTCCCGGTCTGCCTGAGCGCGCGGGCAGTCTGTCGAGCGTCGCGCAGGCAAGGCTGATACTGAAGGAGTTTGTCGCAACGCCGTACGATGTCGCCTTGCTGCTGGCGCGGCGACTCACCGCGTCACACGCGGCAGCTTAGTGCCTGTATCGCGTGCCTAGATAAACCGGAATGTGCCGGCAGCGCCCGATGTCCACCGACCAGAGAGGGGTTCGCATTAGCCTGATGGTGTGGACGGCGCTCTGTTTGGCAGTTGATTCGGGAGAACCCGCTGCGAAGCTGTGATCGTTGTCAAAGCGATCTGCACAGGAGC
>JACDGO010000059.1:3877-9095 GCA_013821585.1 Sphingomonadaceae bacterium | reverse complement strand
CTTCGGAACGCCGACGACGATCACGCTATGATAGCGGCGCGCGACGGCGAGATAGTCGCTCGCTCCGCGCGCCTCGCCGCACAGGCGTTTGATCGAGAACACCGCGACGCCCTTCAGGCTCTTGGGCACGTGCAGCATCCGCCCGCCGCCGAGGTCGATGTTCGCGCTCGGAACGTGCAGTGCGTCCTCGGGCGGATAATCTGTCAGCTTGAAGAACGCCTCGCGTACCGCCGCAGTCGCTTTCGGGCCATTGGGAACGTGCCAGGTCGTCACACCGGCCATGCGCTCCATCCGGTAGTCGGTCGGCCCGTTGAGTGCGATGACGTCGAGGCGCGCTTCCACAAGGGCGATGAACGGCAGGAAATGCTCGCGGTTGAGCCCGTCCTTGTAGAGTTCGGACGGCGCGCGGTTCGAGGTCGCGACCAGGGTCACGCCTTGCTCGATCAGCGCGGTGAACAGCCGCGACATGATCATCGCGTCGGCCGAATTGTTGACCACCATCTCGTCGAACGCGATCGCGCGCGCTTCCGCGCACATTGCCGCCGCGACTGGAGCGATCGGATCGCCCGCCTCCTTCTCGCGCTCAACGCGCAGGCGCGCGTGAACCTCGATCATGAACTCGTGGAAATGGACGCGACGCTTCCGCCGGATGTTCAGGCATTCGTAGAACAGGTCCATCAGCATCGACTTGCCCCGCCCGACGCCGCCCCACAGGTAAATGCCCCGGACCGGATCGGGCTTCGCGCCCGCGAGCCGCCAGAGCAGGCTGCCGCGCTTGGGAACGGCTTCCAGCGCATCTTGCAACCGCGCGAGCCTCAGCGCGGCCTCGGCCTGCACGGGATCAGCGCGCAGCTCGGCCGCCGCGATCAGCGCGGCATAGCGGTCGAGGATGTTCACCGCGCGCTCGGCTTGCGGATCGTCCCCGCGAACGCCGCGACCTTGTCACTCCCCTGCGTAACCAGCCCACGCAGGAACAACAGTCGCCGCGTCTCGCGGAGCAGCTCGACCTCCGCGTCGAGCGGCTGGACAGGTGTGCCCGATCCGATGAACTGCACCGACAGGTCGACCGTCACCGCGGTCCCCGCCTCGATCAGCCCGAACATGCGCGAGGAGGCGAACAGCGCGACGTCGATGAACGCCAGCGTCACGCCGCCGTGAACATTGTTCTGGAGGTTGGTGTGGCGATGCTCGGGAAACATCCGCACGCGCGCCAGATCGCCGTCGCGCCGCGTGAGCATCTTGCCGAGCAGCGCGTTGAACCGCGTCGGATCGGACAACCGCCAGCTTTGCCAGCCAGGGTGATCGGGATCGTCGGCCTGGATGAAGGCGGGAGTTTGGGTCACACCCTCAAACCGCGCGTTCGACCACCATCTTCTTGACCTCGGCGATCGCGCGCGCGGGGTTGAGCCCCTTGGGACAGACGTTCGAGCAGTTCATAATCGTGTGGCAGCGATAGAGGCGGAACGGATCCTCGAGTTCGTCGAGGCGCTCGCCAGCAAACTCGTCGCGGCTGTCGGCGAGCCAGCGATAGGCTTGAAGCAGGATGGCGGGGCCGAGGAACTTGTCCGAATTCCACCAATAGCTCGGGCAAGCGGTCGAGCAGCACGCGCACAATATGCATTCGTAAAGTCCGTCGAGCTTGCCGCGATCCTCGGGCGACTGCAGCCGCTCCTTGCCCGATGGCGTCGACGTCTTGGTCTTCAGCCACGGCTCGATCGACGCATATTGCGCATAAAAATGCGTGAAGTCGGGGACCAGATCCTTGATCACGTCCATGTGCGGCAGGGGCGTGATCCGCACCTCGCCCTTCACGTCGTCGATCGCCTTGGTGCACGCGAGCGTGTTGGTGCCGTCGATGTTCATCGAGCACGACCCGCAAATCCCCTCCCGGCACGAGCGGCGGAAGGTCAGCGACGCGTCCTGCTCGCCCTTGATCTTGATCAACGCGTCGAGGACCATCGGACCGCAGGAGTCGAGATCGACCTCGAAAATGTCGTAGCGCGGATTCTCCCCCGCGTCGGGATCGTAGCGGTAGATGCGGAAGCTCTTCGTCCGCTTCGCGCCGGCCGGGGCCTTGTGGACCTTGCCTTTCGGCTTGATACGGCTGTTGGCGGGAAGGAAGAACTCAGCCATCGGATAGCCCTCGTGGATCGTCGGTAGGCGCGACCGCCGCCAACGCCGGGTCTAGCGGCGGCGGTGCGGCTTTGCCAGCCCGGAACACCATTGCAAGCGCAACCAGCGTGCTGACGCCGCTCAGAATCGCGAACCAGCCGGCGCCGGTCAGCCCGAACAAGGTCAGCGCGAGCGGGAGAAGCGGCAACATGCCGAGGTTTGTCACTAGGTTCACCGCGATCGACGCCCCCGTCCGCCCGAGCGCGATCAACGCCGAGGAAATTGGCACCGCGCCGAGCAGCGCCGCGCGCCCGACCGTCAGCAGGATGAACAGGAATGCGCCGTCGCCAAATGCCCGGCCACCCATCAATTGGAGGATTTGTTTCGAGAAGAAGGCGAGCAGGACGACGAGCGGAACCGTGATGAGCAGCGCGATCCCGCTCGTCCGCCACGTCATCCGGATTGCCTTTTGCCGTTCGCCTTCGGCGAGGAGTTTAGCGACCGCAGGATAGGCGGCTTGCGACAGCTGGATCGCGGGCTGCTGGAGGATCAGCGCCGCGCGCCCCGAAAGCGAATAGATGCCCGTCGCGGCGGGTCCGAGCGTCGCGCCGACGATCAGCGGCACGAGCTTGGGCGCGAGATCGCGCAGGGTCAGGTCGGCATTGGTCGTCAGCAGGAAGCGCGTCAGTCCCGCATTCTCGCCGACCGTTCCCCTCACCGGCCCCGCCAGCGGCTCGTTCCCGCGAAGTGTCCGGAACACCGGCCAGGCAAGCGCCCACATCGCCAGCCCCTCGCTGACCGCGCTGACCATCCACACGATGAGGAAGCCCGCGAGCCCACCGCCGCCGAGCCATACGACCACCGTTCCCGCGAGCCGCATAAGTGGCGAGAGGGCGGGGTGGACCCCCAGCCGGTCGAAGCGTCCGGCGAGCTGGAGGATGCCGTGCGGCGTCGTCAGGATGTTGGCGATGATCGCGATCGAATAGACGCGCGCGATTCCGATGATCTCCGGGCTCCAGCCGAGCCGCTGCCCCGCGACGGGTGCGAACAGGAAAGCGATCAGGATCGCCGCCGCGCCGCAGCCGAGTTCGACCAGGGTCATGAAGCGCGCGAGGCGCATCAGCCGCGGCGTGTCACCGTCCGCGAGCGCCTGCGCGCCATAGCGGACGATCGCGTGCCAGCCCGAAAAGGCGATGATTCCACCGACCGTCACCGCCCAGCTGTTGACGAGCACCAGCGTGCCGAAATCGCGCGGGCCGAGAACGCGCGTGACGATGACGATGTAGATCGTGCTGACCAGGCCCGCGATCGCCTTGCCACCGAGAAGGAGCGAGACGTTGCCGGCCATCTTCCTGCCGCTCACAATGCCTCCACATAGTCGGCAATCGCAGCCGCGCCGCGCGCCGAAGCGGGCGCATCGCCGCGATCGATCGTGTAGGCCAGCAGCCGCTCCTGCGTTTCGCGATGGTCGGCGGCGATCTCGCGCCAGCGCGGCAGCAGCGCCTCGAGTTCCGCAATCGACCGCACGACCGGGCCGTTGCGCCAGAACTGATAATTCTCGTGGGCCTCCCAGCCGTCCGCGCCGTGGCTGTCGAGGAAGATCGCCGCGCGCGGGACGCTCAGGAACTCGTAGAGCTGGCTCGACACGTCGCCGATATAGACGTCGGCGGCGCGCGTGTAGGTCATGTCGATTGAGCGTTCCGATCCCATGTCGATCAGGATGTTCGGCGCGCTCGATACTACATCGCGCCGCAGCGCGGCTTTACGGAACTCGAGTGAGACATGCAGCCGCTTGCGTCCGTGCATCACGTGCGGCGCATAGACGAAATTCCACTCCGGATGCCGCTCGAACAGCGCAATCAGCGCGCTTCCGAACCTGTAGATCGACGACAGATGCGGATCGAAATGCGGGTTGTAGAGGAACACCGGATTATCGTTGACGAACAGCTTCGGCCGCGCGGCGAGATCGACGCCGTCGAGCTTGGGGTAGCCGATGATCCGCCAATCGTCTTCGCCGACGATCCCGAAGCGCTGCCCCGCCTCGACGAGCTTGCGCCCCGAAAACAGCGACAGATCAAAACGCGCGAGATCGGGGTGATAGGCGACGTTGCGGTCGCCCGATCCGTGCGGGACATAGATGAACTTCGGCCCTGCGGCGCCGAGCCGCTCCTTGACGCGCAGGCATGTCCGCTCGGTCGAGACGAGCGCATCGAGCCCGCGGAAGGCTTCGAGGTTCTGGCGCAGCGCCGCGAGTCGCGATAAGGGCATGAGCCGGTCGAGCACGCGCGCAGCCGCTCGCGCAGCGAATGAAATATCGAGTGTAATCCACTCGGTTTTCGACGCCGCTTCCGCGCCGATCAATCCGCGCGCGGTCGCCTCGATTTCGGGGTTGGAGACGAGCGCCGACACCGCGGCCGGATGATCGAGCGCGAGCGCTTTCATGATTCCGGCGAGGTGCGCGACCTGGTGCGCGGCGTCGTGGTTGTAGAGAAAGCCGATGCGCTTCACCTCGCGCGCTCGGCCAGAATCCGCTCGACCAGCGCATGATCGGCGACACTATCGACATCGATACACGCCTCCGCCTGCGGCAGCACGACGGGCGCGATGCTCATGCTATAGCGCCGCCCGAGCCGGTTCATCGCGCCCTCAAGCGTCAGCAAGCGCAGCACAACGCCGGCGAGCAGCATCGGCCCGAACGCCCCGACCAGCGCGCGCCCGCGCTTGCGCTGTTGCTCGACCGTCCGCCACACGTCGAGCACCGGCAGAACCTTGCGGCTTTCCGCCCAGAACAGGTTCGCCCCCGAATAGGCCCCACCGCGAAACTTCAACCACGTCCTCCGGCTCTCGGGATAAGTATTGAGAAGCGTCCTTCGCTCGACCACGCCGACCGCCAGGTCGTGCCCACGCGCGCCTGCGATGAAGTTGTCGAGAATATCGGCGTTGAGCAACGCATCATCGGCCGTCGTGATGAGCAACGGCTCCTCCATCGCCTCGACAAGCGGTTCGACGGTCGCCGCGATCGTCGAGCACGCTGGCTCCGCACCGTCGAACGCGCCGAAAACGTGGACTTGCCCGATCTCGGGATGCGCGCGCAGTACCGCGACGA
>JACDGO010000059.1:0-3867 GCA_013821585.1 Sphingomonadaceae bacterium | reverse complement strand
ATCCACCATAGGCTTTCCCGCGACCGGGATCAGCGCCTTGGCCGCCACCCCAAAATGCGCGGCGAGCGGATCGCCGCCCGGCCGCTCGCCCGCGAGCACCGCTGCTGATATTTTTACATAATCCGACATTGAAATCGTCCCGCGCACTCCCATCTCGCTTCCGCCGGGCGCCATTCGGGTCCGGTCTTTCACAGTCGCTTTAGATAAGGACTAGTTCAAATGCGCAGCACTTTCGACTTCACACCCTATCGCCGATCAACCGTCGGCTTCGACCGGCTGTTCGATGCGTTCGAGACCGCGGCGCGCACCGGCGCGGGCGACAACTATCCGCCTTACGACATCGAGCGCGCGGGCGACGACGCCTATCGCATCACGCTCGCCGTCGCCGGCTTCAAGCCCGGCGAGATCGAGCTGACGGCGCAGCAGAACCTGCTCGTCGTCACCGGCAAGCGCGCCGACGGCGACGAGGGCCGCAATTTCGTCCACCGCGGCATCGCTACGCGCGCCTTCGAGCGCAAGTTCGAACTCGCCGACTATGTCCAGGTCAAGGGCGCGACCCTCAACGACGGCCTTCTCGCGATCGAACTCGTCCGTGAGGTCCCCGAGGCAATGCGCCCCCGCAAGGTCGCGATCGGCGGCGCCCAGCCGACCCTCGACCTCGAAGCCGCCAACGAAACGGCCGAGGACAAGAAGGCCGCCTAAACCCTCTTTTCAAGGTGCCATTTGGAGGGCGGGGAAGCTTGCGCATCTCCGCCCTTTTCGTTTGTGTCGCTTGGTCGCGGTTAAGCCGCGTGAACCTCCGCTGCGTGAACCGCGCGATATTTCGCGCGCATGCCGACCTTGTCGATCTTTTCGGTGCCGAGTTTCGGCAGCAGATCGGCCGAAATCCAGATACGCGCGGGCACCTTGAACGCCGCGATTCGCTCGGCGACGAACGCCTTGAGCGCGTCCTCGGCCACGCTTTCGCCGGGTTCGAAATGGACCACCGCACCCGGAATCTCGCCGAGCCGTTCGTCGGGCAAGCCGAACACGCACGCTTCGGCGACCGCAGGGTGCTCATAGATCGCCGCCTCGACCTCCTGGCAGCTGATGTTCTCGCCGCCGCGGATGATGATGTCCTTCTTTCTGTCGACGATGAACAGGTAGCCGTCGCGGTCGAGGTAGCCGACGTCGCCGGTGCGGAAGTAGCCGTCGGCGGTCATGCTCGCCGCGCTTGCTTCGGGACGGTTCCAATAGCCCGAGAAGTTAGCGACCGTCCGTATCGACACCTCACCGCGCTCGCCCTGCGGCACGGGCCTGCCCGCATCGTCGAGGATCGCAAGATCGACCAGCGGTCGCGACGCCGGACCGGTCGAATTCGGCTTCTCCAAATAATTCGTCGAAAAGCTGCCGCAGCCGACCGCGTTGGTTTCGGTCAGGCCATAGCCGAGCGCGGGCGGCGCGGGCATCTCATCGTTCAAGCGGCGGACGTGCTCGGGCGGGCGCGGCGCGCCCCCGGCCGCGAACGACTGCACGGACGACAGGTCGTATTTGTCGCGGTCGGGATGGTTGAGGATCTCCCAGCTCATCAGCGGAACGCCGGTGAAGTTCGTCACGCGCTCGCGCTCGATGAGCTGCATCGCCTCGAGCGCATCCCACTTCGGCATGAACACGATCTTGCGCCCGATCGCGAAGCTGACGAGCATCATCGGCACTTCGCCGGTGACGTGGAACAGCGGAACTGTCAGCAGGATCGCGTGCTGCGGCGCGCCGGCCTTCACCGTGCCGTCCTCGGTGCCGATGTGCAGCATCATCAGCGCCATCGCGATATAGTTGAAAGTGCCCTGCACTACCGCGCGGTGCGTTGAATAGGCGCCCTTCGACTGGCCGGTCGATCCGCTGGTGAACAGGATCGTCGCGAGATCCTCCGCCCCGACCTCGGGCAGTGCCGCCTCGCTGCCCTTCCCCGTCACCGGTGCGAGCGCCTGGTCGAGCGGCGCGGCGACATCGATCGTCACGATCTCGCAGCCCGGCATCCGCCCACATTTGCCGAGGCGCTTCGCGCGCGGCGGGTCGACGAACACCAGCGTCGCGCCGACATCGGCAATCCCGTCGCACAGCTCGCCGCCCTGCCACCAGCCGTTGAGCAGCGTGGCGACGCCACCCGCCATCGACACGCCCATGTATAGGACGACCCAAGAGGGCGCGTTGCGCATCGCGATGGCGACGCGGTCGCCCTTTTTAACGCCGTAACCACCCGCCAGCGCGCCCGCGACCCGGCGCGCGGCGGCGTGAACCTGCGCGAAACTCAAACGCTCGTCGCCCGCGACGAGGAACTCGGTGTCGCCGTGCTGAGCGCAGAAATGATCGAAATAGCCACTAAGCGTCGGCGGCGCGGTGGCGATCATGGGCAGCGCGACACCGTTGGGCGCGGTCCATGTCGTCAGCGCGAGCGGTCCGCCGGGCGCGCAAATCGCGTCGATCGCCCCGATCACGCGCAGGTCGAGCGCCGATGGCATGGACTTCCCTCTCCCGCTTGGTCTTCGCCAATCGCCTCGTTATGGAGCGCCAAAGTCGCGGGGAAAAGCCTTGATCTTACAGCTTGCAGCCGACGCTACGGCAGCCTTGAATTACGCCGACCTCCACCTGTCGCCGATTGCGCTCGATCTCGGCTTCTTCAAGCTGCGCTGGTACAGTCTCGCCTATATCGCGGGCATCCTCGTCGGCTGGTGGTATCTGCTGAAGCTCATCGCCCAGCCCGGCGCGCCGATGGCCCGCCGCCACGCCGATGATTTCGTCTTTTATGCGACGCTCGGCATCATCCTAGGCGGCCGCATCGGCTATGTGCTGTTCTACAAGCCCGAGATGCTCGGTCATCCGCTCGACGTCCTCAAGCTGTGGGAAGGCGGCATGTCGTTGCACGGCGGCTTCCTTGGCGTGATCATCGGCCTTTGGTGGTTCGCGCGCAAGAACGGGCTCAACATGCTGCGCGTGTGCGATTATGTCGCGTGCGCGACGCCGTTCGGGCTGTTTTTCGGGCGCCTCGCCAATTTCGTGAACGGCGAGCTGTGGGGACGTCCGACGACGCTGCCCTGGGGAATCATATTTCCCAATGCCGGCCCCGAACCGCGCCATCCGAGCCAGCTCTATGAAGCGGGGCTCGAAGGCATCGTGCTGTTCACGATTCTCGCCGTCATGTTTTGGAAGACCGACGCGCGGTATCAGCCGGGCAAACTCGTCGGGACCGGCATGGTCGGATACGGGCTGATCCGGTCGCTACTCGAACTGGTGCGGCAGCCTGATGCCGGACTTGAAAATCTCAGCTGGGGTCTGACGATGGGCCAGACCCTGTCGATCCCGATGATCCTCGTCGGCCTCTACCTCGTCGCCACCGCCAAGAGGCGTCGCGTGCGGGTCGAACCGATTGGCGGGAGCGCCAGCGTCGCCTGACATGAGCCTGCTTGCGGAACGTCTCGCGCGCGCGATCGCGCTGGCGGGTCCGATCCCGGTTTCGCAATTCATGGCGGCTGCGAACTCGGAATATTACGCGCGCGCAGATCCGCTCGGCCGCGACTTCACGACGGCACCCGAGATCAGCCAGATGTTCGGCGAGCTGATAGGCGCATGGGCGGCCGACCTCTGGGAGCGCGCCGGGAAGCCCGACGCGGTTTTGGTCGAGCTGGGTCCGGGCCGGGGCAGCCTAACCGCCGACGCGCTTCGCGTGGCCGTCAGGGCAGGATGGACGCCGTCGGTTCACTTCGTCGAGACCAGCCGCGTGCTTCGCGCCGAGCAGGCGAAGCGTGTCGCAAGCGCGCAATGGCATGACGACCTCTCGACGCTCCCCGTCGACCGTCCGCTGATCATCGTCGCCAACGAATTCTTTGACGC
>JACDGO010000058.1 GCA_013821585.1 Sphingomonadaceae bacterium | reverse complement strand
GGATGGAAGGGGCGCTCGATCTCCTGACCTCCGACGATCCGGTGGCGGTCAAGCTGCGCGCGGCGGCGACGCTCTACGTCGTTCCCAACATGAACCCAGATGGCGGCGCGCGCGGTCACCTGCGCACCAACGCCGTGGGCGTAAACCTCAACCGCGAGTGGGATAACCCTAGCCTCGAGAAAAGCCCGGAGATCTGGCACGTCCGCGCGGCGATGGACGAAACCGGCGTCGACTTTGCGATGGACGTTCACGGCGACGAGGCGATCCCCTATGTCTTCATGGCGGGCTTCGACGGCATCCCCCGATGGACCGAAGCGCAAGGCCGGCTCTACACGCGCTTCATCGAAGGTCTCAGCAGCCGCACGCCCGATTTCCAGACGAAGCACGGCTATCCCACCGCTGGCGCGGGCAAGGCGAACATGGCGATGTCGACCAACCAGCTCGCCGAACGTTATGGCGCGGTGTCGATGACGCTCGAAATGCCCTTCAAGGACAACGCCGACGCGCCGGACACGGAGCGCGGCTGGTCGCCCGAGCGGTCGAAACAGCTCGCGCGCGATTGCCTGGCGACGCTGGCTGGCATGCTGAGCGAACTCGCGGACGATTGATGCCCACACTCGTCCTGCTTCGTCACGGCCAGTCGGCGTGGAATCTCGAGAACCGCTTCACCGGATGGTGGGATGTCGATCTGACCGAAAAAGGCGTCGCCGAAGCCTGGGCGGCGGGCGAGGCGATGAAGACGGCGGGGCTCGACTTCGACCAAACGTTCACCAGCTTCCAGACCCGCGCGATCAAGACGCTGAACCTCGCGCTCGAGGCGATGGGGCGGCTGTGGCTGCCCGTCGAAAAGGACTGGCGGCTGAACGAGCGCCATTATGGTGGCCTCACGGGCCTCGACAAGGCGGAGACAGTCGCGAAACACGGCGACGATCAGGTCAAGCTGTGGCGCCGGAGCTTCGACGTCCCGCCGCCGTTGCCCGAGGAAGGGAGCCCGTGGGATGTGGCGAAAGACCCGCGCTATCGCGGCGTCCCTATCCCCCAAACCGAGAGCCTGAAGGACACGATCGCGCGCGTGCTCCCCTATTGGGAAGCGCGGATCGCGCCCGAGCTGCGCGCCGGCAAGCGCGTGCTGATCGCCGCGCACGGCAATTCGCTGCGCGCGCTGATCAAGCATCTTTCGGGCATTTCGGACGTCGAGATAACATCTCTTGAAATCCCGACCGGGCAGCCGATGGTCTACGAACTCGACGATGCGTTGCGGCCGACCGACCGCTACTACCTCAACGAACGCTGAGCGCGCTTAACGCGGTACATTGCCGCGTCGGCGCGCGCGATGATCGAATCGATCGTGTCGCCCGCTTCGACCATCGTGTGGCCGATCGAGATCGCGATCGGGCCATCGTCGAGCGGTGCGGCCGCGATGTCCGCGGCCAGCGTGACGGCCTTAGCCGCGGCGGCGTCCGCATCGAGCTCGTCGAGGACGAGGCCGAACTCGTCGCCGCCGATGCGCGCGACGATGTCGGTGGCGCGGAGCTGCGCGCGCAGCGTGTAGCCGACATGCATCAACGCCGCGTCGCCCGCCTGATGGCCGCGTGCGTCGTTGATCGCCTTCAATCCGTCGAGGTCGGCGATCATCACCGCGGCGGGCGTCCCGTGCCGCGCGACGCGGGCGATGGCGCGTTCGACTTCGCGCAGGAACGCGCGGCGGTTGAGGAGCGGGGTCAGCGTGTCGCTGTCGGCGAGCCGTTCGAGCTCGGCGAGCTGGAGCCGCAAGACCCTGACCTCGTGCCACAGCGCAGCGTTCTCTTGCGCCAAGGCCGTCTCTTCGCCGGCCACGCCCGCGGCTCCCACGCTACCCATCGCTGTCCCCCGGCGGGCCGCTTATCGGAAGGCGGCTTCCAATACAAATCCGAATGATTTGCGCGCCGTGGGGGCCGCCGCTAGACGAAGCGCCTCATCGCGGGGCGGGGCAGGCATGACGGACGCGGCGCCGCTGGTCGGCATCATCATGGGCAGCCAGTCCGATTGGGCGACGATGCGCGCGTGTGCCGAGACGCTCGACGCGCTCGGTGTGGCGCACGAGACCAAGGTCGTCTCGGCGCACCGCACGCCGCAGAGGCTCTACGACTACGCGCGTGAAGCGGCGGGGCGCGGCCTCAAGGTGATCGTCGCGGGAGCCGGGGGCGCGGCGCACCTTCCCGGCATGGCGGCGTCGATGACGGCGCTTCCCGTGCTCGGCGTACCGGTCGAATCAAAGGCGCTGGCGGGCCTCGATAGCCTGCTGTCGATCGTCCAGATGCCCGGCGGCGTTCCGGTCGGGACGCTTGCGATCGGCAAGGCGGGCGCGGTCAACGCCGCGCTGCTTGCCGCGTCCATCCTCGCACTCTCCGATGCCGCGCTGGGCGAACGGCTCGCGGCGTGGCGTGCGGCGCAGACCGACGGCGTCGCGACCGATCCGGCATGAAAGTCGTCCCGCCGGGCTCCACCATCGGCATCATCGGCGGCGGGCAGCTCGGGCGGATGCTGAGTATGGCCGCGGCGCAGCTCGGCTATCGCTGTCACATCTACAGCCCGGAGGCGAGCGGCCCCGCCGCCGACGTCTCGGCGCGCTGGGTGCAGGGGCTCTATGACGACCGCGAAGCGCTCGCGGCGTTCGGGGCGGGAGTCGACGTCGCGACCTATGAGTTCGAGAATGTCGACGCCGATCCGCTCGAAGCGATCGGCGCGCCGCTTCACCCGCCGCTTAACGCGTTACGCATCGCGCAAGATCGGGCGGCGGAAAAACGCTTCGCCACCGCTCAAGGCGCGCGCACTGCGGCTTGGGGGGAAGTTCCCGACCGCGCGTCGCTCGACGCGGCGATCGCGAAGGTGGGCGCGCCGGCGATCCTGAAGACGACGCGCTTCGGCTATGACGGCAAGGGGCAGGCGCGGATCGCTTCCGCGACCGATGCCGACGACGCCTGGGCAGCGATCGGCGGGAGGCGCGCGATCCTTGAAGCGATGGTCCCGTTCGCGCATGAATTCTCGGTCCTCCTTGCGCGCGGACAGGACGGCGCGAGCGCGATCTGGGACGCGCCGAAGAATGTTCACGCGCATGGCATCCTCGCCACGTCGACCGTGCCCGCGCACCCCCACATCCTCGTGCAGCTCGACGAGGCAAAGGCGATCGCGACATGCGTCGCCGACGCGCTCGACTATGTCGGCGTGCTCGCGATCGAGTTCTTCGCGGGCGCGGACGGGCCTGTGTTCAACGAGATGGCGCCGCGTGTTCACAACAGCGGCCATTGGACGATCGAAGGCGCGGTGACATCGCAGTTCGAAAACCACATCCGCGCGATCTGCGGCTTGCCGCTCGGGCCGACGACGCTGACCGCGCCGCGCGTGACGATGGAGAATCTGATCGGTCACGACGCCGACCGCTGGGCGGAAATCGCCGCCGAACCAGGCGCGCACCTCCACCTCTACGGCAAGCACGACGCGAAGCCGGGGCGCAAGATGGGGCACGTCACGCGACTCTCCCGCTAGCGTCGAACAGCCCGTCCTGGCTTCCCGCCGGCGGATTGAGCCCGAGGTGCTTCCACCCGCCCGCGTTGAGGCACCGCCCGCGCGCCGTGCGGGCGATCAGGCCGAGCTGGATCAGGAACGGCTCGATCACCTCCTCGATCGTGTCGCGCGGCTCGCTGAGCCCCGCCGCGAGCGTTTCGACGCCGACCGGGCCGCCGCGATAGATGTCGGCGATCATCGCCAGATAGCGTCGGTCCATCGCGTCGAGGCCGAGCGCATCGACCTCGAGCCGGTTGAGCGCGGCGTCGGCGACCTTGGCGTGCACCGTCTCCTCGCCCGCGACATTGGCGAAGTCGCGCACGCGGCGCAGCAGCCGCCCGGCGATGCGCGGCGTTCCCCTTGACCGCTTGGCGATCTCCGCCGCGCCGTCGGCAGCGACGTCCAGCCCGAGCAGCGACGCGGCGCGCCGCACGACCTTTTCCAGCTCCTCGGTCGTGTAGAAGGTCAGCCGCACCGGGATTCCGAAGCGGTCGCGCAAAGGCGTCGTCAGCAGCCCCTGCCGTGTCGTCGCGCCGACGAGCGTGAATTTCGGCAGATCGATCCGCACCGAGCGCGCCGACGGCCCCTCGCCGATCATCAGGTCGAGCGCGCGGTCCTCCATCGCCGGATAGAGGATTTCCTCGACCGCGGGCGCGAGCCGGTGAATCTCGTCGATGAACAGCACGTCGCCGTCCTCGAGATTGGTGAGCAGCGCGGCGAGATCGCCCGACTTGGCGATGACCGGCCCGGACGTGGCGCGAAACCCGACGCCAAGCTCACGCGCGACGATCTGCGCGAGCGTCGTCTTGCCGAGGCCGGGAGGGCCGAAGAACAGCACGTGATCGAGCGCGTCGCCGCGCGCCTTTGCCGCCTGGATGAACACGCGCAGGTTTTCGCGCGCCGCGCGCTGGCCGACGAACTCGTCGAGCGTCTTGGGACGGAGCGCGGCATCAATGTCGTCGGGCTGGCGTGCGGGGGTGGTGAGGGGGTTATTAGTCATTTAAACGACTAATCGAAGAGAGCTCTTTGGGCCAAGCTGATATCTCCGTGCGCTCTCCCCGAAATGCCTTTCCCAATTAAGCCTCTCACATCAACAGTTCGTAAGTACGTAGCATCGCTTTTGTTCGCTAAGTTACGGTTGCGGACATGCGCCATGCTAATCAGTGTTTTCTCCAGCCATCGGATCAAGCGATCATGTGTCGCACCGGAAGCTAAGCGCCACTTGGGTTCGTGAAAGTGACGCGTTATTAAAGGAAAGAAGTACATTCCTGGTGGACCTTTGCGGTCGCATATAACCTTATTGTAGTGATCTATCCTGTGCTGTTGAAATGTCTCCTCGTCAAATCTGTTTACAGTTTTTCCAATATACCAAGGTTTGATGCGCGAGCGGCCCATCGTAAACATATAACAGCCGATCGCGCGAGAAACCTCCACACCGTAATCTTCATCAAGGTGTTTCCACCAAGAAGCGGGCGGTTTGATCGCAAGGCCATTTTTAATCGGAATCGGAAACGGTCCGTAGGTCTCGAAAAAATGTCGTTTGGGTTCTTTGGCGCTCACGCCACTATCCTCTTTAACGCCACGCGCACCAAGGCATCCAGCGTCGCGCCCGCTCCAAGTTCATCCCCCGCTACTGCGACGGCTATATTCGCCTCCGCGGGCCTGAAGCCGAGGTTGATCAGCGCCGACACCGCGTCGCTCGCCGCGCCCTTCGGCGACGCGACGCCCGGCGCTCCGATCGCGATACCGCCGACCTTGTCCTTCAGCTCGTTGACGATCCGCCCGGCGAGCTTCGGCCCCACGCCGTTGGCGCGGCTCACCATCGCCGCGTCGCCGCCCGCGACCGCCTTCGCCAGCTCGTCGGCGTCGAGGACCGACAGGATGCTGAGCGCGACGCGTCCTCCCACCCCCTGGACGCCGGTCAGCAGTCGGAACCAGTCGCGCTCGCCCGCCGACCCGAAGCCGAACAGCGTCATCGCATCCTCGCGCACCTGCATCTCGATGAACAGCATCACGCTGCCGCCGACGGGACCGCTCACCGAAAGCGTGCGCGTCGAGGCCTGCACGAGATAGCCGACGCCACCGACGTCGATCACCGCATGGTCGGCGGCGCTTTCCGCGAGCAATCCGGTCAGGCGGGCGATCATGGCCGAGTCCCTATGCGCGTCGACCGCCAGCCGCGACTCGAAAGTTGACAAAGTTCACGCCGCGTCAGGGCGATGTTCGCCCCCGGTCCGGCGAAATCCGCCGGATCGCCACGACCAAGAGCACGGATCGCCATGCGTGGAACATAGAATGAACAATAGCTGTAGGAAAGCGGAATATCACCGGCCCTGCGCGACGCGCCGCGCGCTGGCCAGATGATGCGCGTGCGTGATCGCGACCGCGAGCGCATCAGCGGCATCCGCGCCGTCGATCCTGGCGCCGGGGAGCAGCCGCGCGACCATCGCATGGACCTGGACCTTCTCGGCCGAGCCGGTGCCGACCACCGCCTGCTTGACAAGGCGCGCGGCATATTCGCCGACCTCGACGCCCTTGAAACCGAGCGTCGCGAGCAGGCTCCCTCGCGCCTGCGCGAGCTTGAGCGTCGACTGCGCGTTCTTGTTGACGAACACTTCCTCAATCCCCGCGTGTCGGATGGCGTTGGCGATCAGCAGTTCGTTGAGTCCCTGCGCGAGCCGCGCCAGTCGCATGGGCAAAGGCGCGGCGGGGTCGGTGACGATCCGGCCGTTGCCGATATGGCCGAGCCGGTTCCCCTCGGCGACGATCACGCCCCAGCCGGTCGTGCCGAGGCCGGGGTCTAGGCCGAGAATGATCAAGAAAGCCCCTCCCCTTCAGGGGAGGGGTTGGGGATGGGGAATGGTCGAATGACGGAAGCTTCGGATAACGCGACACGCCCCATCCCAACCCCTCCCCTGAAGGGGAGGGGCTTTGTCACGACAACTTCTCCATCACCGCGTCGGAGACTTCGTAGTTCCCCCATACGGTCTGCACGTCGTCGTCGTCGTCGAGCGCGTCGAGGAGCTTCATCAGGTTCGCGGCGTCGCCTTCGCCGACTTCGACCATCGTCTGCGGCCGCCAGGCGAGCTTCGCGCCTTCGGCCTCACCGAGGTTCGCTTCGAGCGCTTTCGCGACTTCGTGCAGGGATTCGATCGATGTCCAGATTTCGTGCCCGTCATCGCCCGACGAAACATCCTCCGCGCCCGCGTCGAGCGCCGCTTCGAACACCGCGTCGGCGTCGCCCGCGCGCGCCGGATAGGACACCAGCCCCATCCGGTCGAACCCGTGGCTGACCGATCCGCTCGCGCCGAGATTGCCGCCGTTCTTCGAAACCGCGGTGCGAACGTTGGTTGCGGTACGGTTGCGGTTGTCGGTCAGCGCCTCGATGATGAGGCTGACGCCGCCCGGCCCAAAACCCTCGTAACGGATTTCCTCGTAATTCTCGCCGTCGGAGCCCGAGGCCTTGGCGATCGCGCGGGCGATATTGTCGTTGGGCATCGATTGCGCGCGCGCCGCGATGATCGCCGAGCGCAGCCGCGCGTTGGCGTTGGGATCGGGCAGGCCCGCTTTCGTCGCGACGGTGATCTCGCGCGAGAGCTTGGAGAACGCCGCCGAGCGCTTTTTATCCTGCGCGCCCTTGCGGTACATGATGTTCTTGAATTTGCTGTGGCCGGCCACGCCCGTGCTCCTTCAGGCGGCCGGCGCGGCGGCGGCGTTGCGTGCCAGCATCGCGGCGAATCCGTCGCGCATTTCCGCAATGCTTCGCCCCGCGACCGGATCGTCGCACATCCGCGCGAAATAGGCGGCGAGGTTCGGACGACCGTTCACCAGCGAACCCGTCCCCGCGACCTGGTCAACGACAAGCGCCAGATTGAGCCCGGGCGCGAGGATGCAATCCGCCAGCGTCAGCGTATCGCCCACGGCGTACGCACGCGATTTCGCCAGCATCGCGTCGAGAACGTCCGCGCCCTTTTCCGCCTGCGCACGCGCCGTATCGGCGACAGCGCCCGAATCGGGCCGGCCGAACACGACATGGACCATGATCGGCCGCATCCCGGTTGCGTATTCGAGCGTCGCGATCGCCTCGATCTCCCGCACCCGCGCCCGCTCTAATGGATCGCCGGGAAGCAGCGCCGGACCGTCCAGCGTCTCGTCGAGATAGGCGGCGATCGCGCTCGATTCGCAAATCCGGCGCCCGTCGTCGAGTTCGAGCAGCGGGATTCGGCCCATTGGACTGATCGCCTGAAATTCGGGCGACTGGATCGATGCGCCGGGTATCCCATCCAACTTCAGTTCATGCCCCTTGGCGCGCGCCGTCATCAAGACGCGCTGGACGAACGGCGAAACGACGCCTCCGTAAACGTGCATGCTCTGCTCCTTTCCTGTCAGGCGAGGCCGAGCGCCGCGCGATAGGTGTCCATCAGCGCGTCCATCTCGTCGCGATCGTTCTTCTCCATGCGGCGCAAGCGGACGATGGCGCGCATGATCTTCGAGTCATAGCCCTGCCCCTTGGCTTCCGAATAGACGTCGCGGATGTCGTCGGCGATGCCCTTCTTCTCTTCCTCGAGCCGCTCGATGCGCTCGATGAACAGGCGCAATTGGTCGGCGGCGATAATGTCACTCATGGATGTCCCCGATCGGAAGGTCGCCAGCCTGTAGGGGAGCGCGCGGCTTTGACGCAACCCGATTAGCGGCTAACGGCCACGCCGCAGAGACGGGAGAGAGACGCTTGGTTCAGCCCTTGGCCCCGCGCATGCGCAAGGTCCGCATCCTCGCGACGCTCGGCCCGGCGAGCCGCTCGCCCGAAATGATCGAGACGCTCGCGCGCGCGGGCGCCGACGCGTTCCGCATCAACATGAGCCACGGCGCGCAGGCCGACAAGGCGGCGCTGGTCGCCGCGATCCGCGGGCTGGAGAAGGAGCTGGGCCGCCCGACCACCATCCTGTTCGACCTCCAGGGGCCGAAGCTTCGGGTCGGGTCGTTCGCCGGCGGCGCCGCGATGCTTGAAGCGCATTCGGCGTTCATCCTCGACCGCGATCCGACGCCAGGCGACGCGCGCCGGGTCGAGCTTCCGCATATGGAATTGTTCGAGGCGCTGGAGCCCGGCGCGCGATTGCTGCTCGACGACGGCAAGCTGGTGCTGCGCGTTATCCGCATGGCTGACGACCATATTGTGACGCGCGTCGAGGTCGGCGGCATGCTGTCCGACCGCAAGGGGCTGAACGTTCCCGACGTTGTCGTGCCGATGGCGGCGATGACCGACAAGGATCATCAGGATCTTGCTTTTGCGCTCGACCAGGGCGTCGACTGGATCGCATTGTCCTTCGTCCAGCGGCCCGACGACTTGGCCGAGGCGCGCAAGCTGATCGGCGGCAAGGCCGCCCTCCTCGCCAAGATCGAAAAGCCCGCCGCGCTCGACCGGCTCGAAGAGATCGTCGAGCTTGCCGACGCGGTGATGGTCGCGCGCGGCGATCTTGGCGTCGAGCTGCCGTTCGAGGAAGTACCGAGCGCACAAAAACGCATCATCGCGCTCGCCAACCGGCTCGGCAGGCCTGTAATCACCGCGACCCAGATGCT
>JACDGO010000057.1 GCA_013821585.1 Sphingomonadaceae bacterium | reverse complement strand
CGTTTCGCGCCGCACGACCGAAGTCGGTCCGCGCATCTCGGACTTCGTAACGACGGTGTTCGATCTTCGCGCCGGCATCCGCGGCGACATCACCGACACGATCCATTTCGACGTGTCGGGCGCTCATGGCGAGAGCGAGAACAACCAGACGCAGCGGAACTACGTGCTGACGTCGCGCGCCCGCGCCGCCGCCTTTGCCACCAACACCACGACTTGCCTCCCCGGCGCGCCGAACGGCTCGACGGCGGCGGGCTGCGTGCCGGTCAACTTCTTCGGAGCCGCAGGCAGCATTACCCCGAATCAGATTCCGTTCCTGACCGCCGACGCGGGCACTTCGAGCCGCGTTCAGCTCTCCCAGGCGCGCGCCATCATCACCGGTGATTTCGGCCTGTCGAGCCCGTTTGCGACCGACGCGATCAACTTCGCCGCAGGCGGCGAGTTCCGCCGCTACACCGCGCAGAACCGCAACGACGTGCTGTCGCAGACGGCGGGCGAGCTCGGCGGGGCGGGCGGCGCGGCGCCGAACATCACCGGCGGCTACGACGTCTATGAAGCGATCGGCGAGTTGAACGTGCCGCTCGTTCAGGACCGTCCGCTTTTCGACAGCCTGTCGCTCGAGGCCGGTGTGCGTTATTCGCACTATACCGTCTTCGCGCCTTCGAGCCCGCACTACAACACGACCACTTATAAAATCGGCGGCACCTGGGCGCCGGTCAAGGACATCAAGTTCCGCGGCAACTACGCGCACGCGGTCCGCGCGCCCAACATCAGCGAGTTGTTCTCGCCGCAAGTGGTGGGCCTGGTCAGCAACGGCGTCGATCCGTGCGCCTCGCTCACGAACGCGGGAGCGCCGATCCCGGGTCGCGGCAACCCGACCGGCGATCTTCGCGCGATCTGTCTCGCTCAGGGCGCGCCGGTCAGCAACATCAACTTCATTCAGCTTCCTACGGCGGGCCAGTCGAACGCGACCAGCGGTGGCAATTTGAACCTCAAGCCCGAGACGTCGAACAGCTATACGTTCGGCACGGTCATCACGCCGCAGTTCGTCCGCGGCCTGTCGCTCACCGTCGATTACTACCACATCAAGGTCAGGAAGGCGATCACGGTGCCCAACGTAGCCGACGCGCTCAATGCGTGCTTCGGCAGCATCACACCAGCGAGCGCCACGAGCCCCGCTTGCACTCAGATCCGGCGCAATCCGGCGACGGGCGGCCTCGACGGTGATCCGGCAACGACGGGGGGCATTTTCCTCGCGCTGTCGAACCAAGGCTCGCTCGAGACCGACGGCATCGACGCGGCGCTCAACTATCGCCGCGATCTCGGCTTCGCCAAGTTCAACTTGGCCGCGACGGGCAACTACACGTTCCACTCGAAGTTCAACGCGAACGCGGGCAGCCCGACCAGCCTCAACCGCGAATGCACGGGCTTCTACAGCACCAACTGCGGCACCTCGGCGGGGTCGATCCAGCCGAAGTGGCAGACTTCGGTCCGGGCGACGTTCGGCTTCGACGACGTCGATCTCTCGGTGCTGTGGCGTCACATCGACTCGGAGAACCAGGAGCCCGATGACATCGTCAATGGCAACGGACCGGCATGCGGTCCGGGGAACCAGGCGGGCGGCTGCGCCGGAAAGAATTTCCAGCATATTCCGGCGTTCAACTATTTCGACCTGTCGACACGGATCGGCGTGACCTCCAACGTCGACTTCACGTTGACCGTCTCGAACCTGCTCGACAAGAAGCCGCCGATCGTCGGCACCAACGTCGGCGCGGTGTCGTTCAACAGCGGCAACACCTATCCGTCGACCTACGACGCGCTCGGCCGCCTCTATGCGGCGTCGGTCAAGCTCAAGTTCTGATCGAACGGACCAGCTCAAGGAAAGGCGGGCTTCGGCCCGCCTTTTTTTTGCGCGCGTCGCGTGGCAATATCCGGAGATCGGATCGTTCCCCCGCGAAGGCGGGGGTCCAGAATCGAAAGGCTACAATCCTTGACCCCCGCCTTCGCGGGGGAGCGACTTGGTTCAGGGGGACAAACTTTCGCGATGTCTGTGCAACCGGCTGCCCTCGACGATCCGCGCACGTTGAACGCCGAGGGCGTTGCCGCGCTGACTGCGAACGACACCGCGCGCGCCGCTGGCCTCTTCGCGCGCGCTGCGGCAGCGGACCCGGAAGCGTCCGCGCTGTGGATGAATCTCGCCAAGGCGCGGCGGTTGCTCGGCGACGGCGAGGGCGAGCGGGCGAGCCTGACGCGCGCGCTCGAAATCGATCAGCGCGATTTCATGGCGCTCGTGCGTATGGCCGAGCTGCACGAACGATTGGGCGAAGACGCCGACGCCGCGCTGCGCTGGAGCAACGTGCTCGCGCTCGCGCCCGGGCTCGACAGCGGTAACGCCGATTTTGCCCATCTCGTCACTCACGCCGGCGATTTCGTCGCGCGCACCAACGCGGATAGAGCGGCGGTAGTCGATGGCGCATTGGCCGAACCGCGCGCGCGCGCCGACCCGTCCATGCTCCGGCGGTTCGACGCCTGCGTCGATCTTTCTTTCGGTAGACGCAAAATCTATACCAACGAATGTCACGGAACGTTCTTTCCGTTTCTTCCCGCAGACGAGTTTTTCGATCGCGAATACTTTCCATGGTTCGCCGCGCTCGAGGCGCGCACCGAGGCGATCGCCGCCGAATTTGCGACGCTGTACGCGCGCGGAACCGACGCTTTCGGCCCCTATGTCGTACAGGCGCCGGGCACGCCCGCGAACAAATGGTCGCCGCTCAGCGGCTCGACCGACTGGAGCGCGCTCTATCTGTGGCGTTACGGTGCGCGAAACGACGCGGCGTGCGCGGCCTGCCCCAAAACCGCAGCCGCGATCGAAGCCCTGCCGCAGGCGACGATCCCCGGCCGCGCGCCGTCCGCGTTCTTTTCGGTGCTCAAGCCCCGCACGCGCATTCCGCCGCATACGGGCGTCACCAACACGCGCGCGATCGTCCATCTGCCCTTAATCGTGCCGCAGGGCTGCGGTTTTCGCGTCGGCGGCGAAACGCGCGCGTGGCGCGTCGGCGAGGCGTTCGCGTTCGATGATACGATCGAGCACGAGGCGTGGAACGACAGCGACGAACTCCGCGCCGTCCTGATCTTCGACGTCTGGAATCCGCATTTGACCGGGACGGAGCGCGAGTTGCTCTGTGATTTCTTCGCGGCGTCCGACACAAGCGGCTTTCGTCCCGCGTTGCACGACGATGCCGGCTGAAAGATTTCCGGTGGAGAATCTCGGCGAAATATGCTTCGGTGCCTCATAAGCGACTGATTCCAAGGAAATCGATATATGCTTGCTGTTCTCGTTTTCGCGACCGCTGCCGCCTCCGCACCTGTCGTTACACCCGCCGACCCGCTCGACCGCGTGCGGTGCGTACGCGACTATGAGACGGGCTCGTTGTCGCGCGTTCGGAAAACCTGCCATACCGAGCGCGAGTGGCTGGCGCTTCAAAGCGATACGCAGCGCGAAACGCAGCGGGCGATGGATGCCGCATCGGCACGCGGCGGCGGCTGAACCTGCGACGAGGGAGGGTACGATGATTGCATTGGCGTTATTGCTCGCGGTGGCGGCCCAGGGTGCGGGGGTTGGAGTTGCGACGCCGGTCGATCCGCTTGACCAAGTGCGATGCGTTCGAGAAGAAGTGATCGGCTCGCTCGCCCAGACGAGGAAGATTTGCCACACTCAGCGCGAGTGGGAAAAAATCCGCGCCAACGGCAATGTCGAGGCGCGCCGGATGATTCAGGACGGCCAGCGCACCGTCGGCCCCGAGGGTTAAGGAACTGCCGTCGATCGATCGGGCCATTGCCGAACGCTTCGGCGCCAGCGCCGCGCTTCTTCCGCAAATGGCCGACGTCGCGCAGGATCGCGTCCTGCTCGCGATGCTGAGCGAGGCCGACTATCGCGACGCGAGCTTTCTCGATCAGCGCGTGATGACGCCCGGGCGACCGTCCGAGTGGGTCGACTGGGCGGATCTGGCCACGCTCTCCGCCGGGATGGCCGACGAGGCGCAGTTCATCTTCCATATCGGCCATGTCGGCTCGACCCTGCTATCGCGCCTTCTCGGCGAGCTGCCGACGGTCTTTTCGGTGCGCGAGCCGCTGATGCTGCGCACGCTCGCGGAAATCCATGGGCTGCTTGACCGACCCGAATGCCCTTGGAAGCGCGAGGCATTCGACGTACGCTTGGCGAGCGCTTTAGGCTGGTTGTCTCGTACATTCAGGGCAGAACAGCGCGCGCTGATCAAAGCAACGAGCTTTGCCAGCGATCTCGCCGTGCCGGTCCGGCGCGCGGGCCGTAGATCCATCCACATGAGCGTCGGTCCCGATGCCTATATGCAGACCATCCTCGGCGGCGACGCATCACGCCAAGAGCTTGCGGCGCTCGGCGGGTCGCGGCTGATCCGGCTGCATCGGCGCTTGGGTGAAGAGCCTTGGCAGTTGCGGGAACTCAGCCTCGGTGAACGCGCGGCAATGGCCTGGGCCTGCGAAATGACGAGCCTCGAACTCGCCGACGGTGAAGACGTACTGTGGATCGATTTCGATGCTTTCCTCGCAGCGCCAGGGTCGGAGTTCGCGAAGGCAGCGCAACATCTCGGGCATGATGTCGAAGAATCGGCGGCCGCCACCATTGTCGCCGGACCGATCATGAAGCGCTATTCCAAGGCGCCCGAACATGGCTACAGCACGGCGTTGCGCGCCGATGTCCTGGCTCAGGCGCGGGTCGCGCATCTGGACGAATTGCGGCGCGGGCGAGCGTGGCTGGAGATTGCCGCCAGACGCTTTCCGGCGATCTTCCAATCGATGACGCGCCATGCCGCTTAGATCGCCACCGCGTTCAGCACCAACCCTCCGTCGCCTTCGTCGACCTTGACCGTCGATCCGTCGCGAACCTCGCCGCGCAGGATCGCGTCGGCGAGCGGGTCTTGCAGATATTTCTGCACCGCGCGTTTCAGCGGCCGCGCGCCATAGACCGGATCATAGCCGACCCGCCCGAGCCACGCGCGCGCGGCGTCGGTAAGGTCGAGCGTCACCTTGCGGTCGGCGAGGAGCCTTGCCACGCGCGCGACCTGGATATCGACGATCGGCCCCATGTTCGCCTGGCTGAGGCGATGGAACAGGATGATCTCGTCGAGCCGGTTGAGGAATTCGGGGCGGAAATGCGCGCGGACGATCTCCATCACCTGCGGCTCGACGCTGGCGACGCTCTCGCCGAGATTGGCGATGAATTGGCTGCCGAGGTTCGAGGTCAGGATGATCAGCGTGTTGGTGAAATCGACTGTGCGGCCCTGGCCGTCGGTCAGGCGGCCGTCGTCGAGCACCTGAAGCAGCACGTTGAACACGTCGCCGTGCGCCTTCTCGACTTCGTCGAACAGGATCACCTGATAAGGACGGCGGCGGACGGCCTCGGTCAGCACTCCGCCTTCCTCGTAGCCGACATAGCCCGGCGGCGCGCCGATCAGGCGGGCGACCGAATGCTTCTCCATGAATTCGCTCATGTCGATGCGGACCATCGCCGCGTCGTCGTCGAACAGGAAACCGGCGAGCGCCTTGGTCAGCTCGGTCTTGCCGACGCCGGTCGGCCCGAGGAACAGGAAAGACCCGAGCGGGCGGTTGGGATCCTGAAGGCCCGCGCGCGCGCGTCGGACCGCGGCGGAGACGGCCTTCACCGCGTCCTCCTGACCAATGACGCGCGTGCCAATCGTCGCTTCCATCGCGAGGAGCTTCTCGCGCTCGCCCTCCATCATCCGGTCGACCGGGATGCCGGTCGCGCGGCTGACGACGGCGGCGATGTCGTCGGCGGTGACTTCCTCGCGCAGCATCGCCGATGACGAGACGGTTTGCGCTTCGCCGAGTTGCTTTTCGAGCGTCGGGATCGTCCCGTATTGCAGCTCGCCCGCCTTGGCGAGATCGCCGCCGCGCTGCGCCTGATCGAGCTGGAGACGCGCGGCGTCGAGCTGCTCCTTGATCTTAGCTTCGCCGGCGATCTTGTCCTTCTCGCCCTGCCACCGCGTCGTCAGCTCGGAGGACTGTTCTTCGAGGTTCGCCAGCTCGCTTTCGAGATTGGCCAGCCGGTCCTTCGACGCGGCGTCGGTCTCCTTCTTCAGCGCCTCGCGCTCGATCTTCAGCTGGATGATGCGCCGGTCGAGATTCTCGATCTCCTCGGGCTTCGACTCAACTTCCATGCGCAGCCGCGACGCGGCCTCGTCCATCAGGTCGATCGCCTTGTCGGGAAGGAAGCGGTCCGCGATGTAGCGATTGGAGAGCGTCGCCGCCGCGACAATCGCGCCGTCGGTGATCCGCACGCCGTGGTGGAGCTCGTATTTCTCCTTCAATCCGCGCAGGATCGAGATCGTATCCTCGACGGTCGGCTCACCGATGAACACCGGCTGGAAGCGGCGTTCGAGCGCGGCGTCCTTTTCGACATATTTTCGATATTCGTCGAGCGTCGTCGCGCCGATGCAATGCAACTCGCCGCGCGCGAGCGCGGGCTTGATCATGTTCGACGCGTCCATCGCGCCCTCGGTCTTCCCGGCGCCGACCAACGTGTGCATCTCGTCGATGAACAGGATGATTTGCCCTTCGGCGCCCTTGACCTCGTCGAGCACGCCCTTCAGCCGCTCCTCGAACTCGCCGCGGTATTTCGCGCCCGCGATCAGCGATCCCATGTCGAGCGCCATCAGGCTGCGGTCCTTGATCCCGTCGGGCACGTCGCCGTTGGCGATCCTGAGCGCGAGCCCCTCCGCGATCGCGGTCTTGCCGACGCCGGGCTCGCCGATCAGCACGGGATTGTTCTTGGTTCGCCTGGCGAGCACTTGGATCGTCCGCCGGATTTCCTCGTCGCGGCCAATGACGGGATCGAGCTTGCCGTCGCGCGCCGCTTGGGTCAGGTCGCGCGCGAATTTCTTGAGCGCGTCGTAGCGGTCCTCGGCCGACGCCGTGTCGGCGGTGCGTCCGCCGCGTAGATCGTTGATCGCCGCGTTGAGCGCGTCGGCTTTCAATCCCGCCGCGGCCAACGCTTTGCCCGCCGCGCTCGTCATCGCCAGCGTCAGCGCCAGCAGCAGCCGCTCGACCGTCACGTAAGAGTCGCCCGCCTTCTTCGCGACCTGTTCCGCGGAATCGAGAATGCGGACCAAATCGTTGTTGATGCCTGGCGTCGTTTGCGCGCCGCCACCCGAGACCGCCGCATGTATCGCGAGCGCCGCGTCGGTCTCGCGCAGCGCGATCGCCGGGTTGCCCCCGGCTCTGCGGATCAGGCCCGAGGCCATGCCCTCGCCGTCCTCGAGCAGCGCCTTCAGCAAATGCTCGGGCGCGATCTGCTGGTGGCTCATGCGGATGGCAACAGTCTGCGCCGACTGGAGAAAGCCCTTGGCGCGATCTGTAAAGAGTTCGAGGTTCATGCCACGTAATATGATGTTGCCGATTTGCAACACAAGGCCGGAGTGAGCGGCGCGTCTCGCGGGATGGGTCTTTTTCCGCCGCCCGCAATGATATGTTGTAACCTGCTCCGCTTTGCGCTAAATTGCCGCCATGGAATCGCGCGCTCTCGACCGAATCGCGGCAGGCGGCTTCGTCGATCGCATCGCGGTCACGCTGTCGGGGCTGTGCCTCGCCCATTGCCTCGCGACCGCCTTGCTCGTCGGCGTCCTGTCCTCGGCGAGCGCACTACTCGGCAGCCCGTTGATCCACGAGACGGGCCTTGCGCTGGCGATCGTCCTCGGCGCGGTGGCGCTCGGCGCGGGCATCGTCCAGCATGGGCGCTTCCTGCCGCCGTCTGTCGGCGGGCTCGGCCTCGGTATGATGGCGGGCGCTCTGACCTTGCCGCACGGCGGCGGCGAGACGACCGCGACGATGCTCGGCGTCGGCCTGCTCGCGCTCGGCCACTTCCTCAACCGGATGGCGCTGGCCTGATCCTTTACCCGCGCGTCCGCCGCGCCTACATTCCATGCATGGCCGCTCACGCCCACACTCTCCACCACGGCGCACCGCTCGTCGAGGCGGCGCAGGCCGCGCTCGAAGCGTCAGGCGAGCAGTGGACGGCGATGCGCGCGGCGATCTTCGCTTCGCTCGCGGGCTTCGACAAGCCGGCGTCGGCCTATGACATCGCCGAGGCGGTTTCGCAGGCGGAAGGGCGGCGCGTCGCCGCGAACAGCGTCTATCGCATCCTCGACCTGTTCGTGACCGCGAATCTCGCGCGCAAGGTCGAAAGCGCGAACGCCTATGTCGCCAACGCGCACCCCGATTGCATCCACGACTGCATCTTCATGATCTGCGACAGTTGCGGGCAGACGACCCATATCGACGACGACGCCATCGCCGGAAAGGTGCGTTCGGCGGCGAAGGGCACGGGCTTTACGCCGCAGCGCCCGGTGATCGAGGTGCGCGGCACCTGCGCCGATTGCGGCTAGGCGCGCGAACGCCTAACCCCGCGCGAATGTCCGTAGCTCTCGCGACTCCGCTTCTCGACGTATCACAAACAGCGCGGGGGTCGGCGAGGGAGCATGGGCTTAGCGCGCCGTGACCAAGTCTCGCGCCGATCAACGATTGGTCGACCTCGGCCTCGCCGAGTCTCGCGCACGGGCGCAGGCTTTGATCTTGTCTGGCAACGTCTTCCTCGGCGACCGGCGCGTCGAGAAGGCGGGGCAGGGGGTCGCGATGGACGCGGCGCTGACGGTGAAGGGCCGCGATCATCCTTGGGTGTCGCGCGGCGGGATGAAGCTTGCGCACGGACTCGATCATTTCAGCTGGGATGTGGCGGGTGCGGTGGCGATCGATGTCGGGAGTTCGACCGGCGGGTTCACCGACGTCCTGCTTAGCCGCGGCGCCGCGAAGGTCTATGCAGTCGATTCGGGGACGAACCAGCTCGCGTGGAAATTGCGGCAGGACAGCCGTGTCATCGTGCATGAACAAACCAGCGCGCGTATTCTGACGCCCACGCACATCTGCGAGCCGGTCGATCTAATCGTCTGCGACGCGAGCTTTATCGGGCTCGCCAAGGTGCTTGAGCGTCCGCTGACCTTCGCCAAGCCGCAGGCGCGGGTTATGGCGTTGATCAAGCCGCAGTTCGAGGCGGGGCGCGACGCGGTGGGGAAGGGCGGGGT
>JACDGO010000056.1 GCA_013821585.1 Sphingomonadaceae bacterium | reverse complement strand
AGACATGACCGCACCCGCGACCGTCGACGAACCCAATATCACCCTTGATCGCAGGGCGCCGTCCAGACATGACAGCACCTGCGCGGCTGGCGCGACGACTACAACCATGTGCGGCCGCATAGCGGAATAGGCGGGCTGACGCCCGCCGATGCTGCCACGCGGGTTGTGCAACCCCACCCGCCAGGGCCTCCTGGCACCCCCGGACTCTACTTATGAGTGGAGGAGAAAAGGGGAGCATGTCACTGGTCGCTTCGATCCGACGCCGAATCCAAGAGTGAGTGACGATAGGCGGGTGGTTTGCCAAAAGGTCTGCATATCGCGCAGACATCCTACGCATGCCCCGGCCATCCCCCCAAGATGAAATGGAATTAGTCTCAACGCTATTTCGAGATCTCGGTCTTGGCGAGGTCACCCCCGCTGTTCTCAAGGTGGGGCATCATACCACGCTCCTGGCTTCGCCCCTCAGGATCGTGGCGAGAGTTCAATCCTCCGAGCCGATCGACCAGGCGCGGCAGACGGCGACGGGGGAAATCGCGGTTGCATCCCACCTCGCTGATCGTGGCGCCCCGGCGCTCGCGCCTCTCCGGGACTTGGCGGGCCCACACATCGCTGAGTCATCTGTCGTGTCATTATGGCCCTATGTGGAACATGGGCGGGCGGCAGTGGAAGCCGATGCGGCGCTCGCGGCAGTGACACTGGAATCGGTTCATCTGGCATTGTGCGATTATCGTGGCGAACTGCCGGTCTATACGCAGGCCCTCGATCATTGTTGGACTGTCCTTGCCGCAGATGGCACGTCTGCGGCGCTTGGCGCCCACGACACGGGTCTCCTAAAGACGCAATTCCGCCGCCTTCGTGACGAAGTCGAAGGGACGGCCAAAGAGTGGGTCCCCCTGCACGGCGATGCTCACCTCGGTAATCTGTTGCTCGGCGGACAATCGCCCCTCTGGGTGGATTTCGAGGACGCGTGTGTTGGTCCTCGCGAATATGACATCGCTTGCCTGCCATCTACTGCGTGGTCGCATTTTGGCGACGCCGACCAAGAACTCACCAGACGCTATGCGGACTTGCGCAGCGTGTGCGTCGCAATCTGGTGCTGGGCCGATCTTTCCCGCAGCGCCGAGGTCCGCGAAGCAGCCCAGTACCAGCTGGGTCGCGTGCGGAAGTTGGCTCAATGACCGTTCACGCCAATGTCCGCAGGTGGGGCGACTCCCGACTGGCCGCTTTGATCCGGTGTCGATTGCCAGTGCGAACGCCTCAACCTGGTGGTTTTGCGACGGTCCGCTTTCGGGTGAAAGTGCACGTAAGCGGACGATCAGAAAATGACGCCCTGCCGATAAGCAAGCTTGGCATTTCCACGCACTCGCGTGCCGCGCCTCGTCACATCCAAGCTTATTGGGCGATCGATCCGGGTCATTAGAACGCCGAGGCAATCATACTTTTCCATACCGACCTCGCGATCAGTTTCGACGTGGATCGCAATCCCTTCCGGGTCATGCCCGAAATTACGCAGCACAATGCCTTCGCCGAGAAAACGCCCGCCGAGCGCACCGTAGAGCAGCAACGTTAGCAGCGAGAGCCCGACGAAATCGCGCGAGCCGAACAATGCGAGGGGCATCATCGCACGGTCGCCCGCGCGCCGCTCCGCCCAGAGGAACGACGCGAGCAGCAGGGCGCCCCCCGCCGCCGCCGCTATCGCGGCCGTCGTCCATCCCGCCGCGCCCGAGCCCATTGTCAGCCCCCAGGTCGCGACGCCAAGCCCCGCAGTCACAAGTAGAGCACCCAACACATCGACGGGCGCGTGCTCGCGCGACTTCGGCTCGGGAACGGCGATCAACGCCATGACGATCGCGGCGACGGCGACGGGCAGGTTGATGGTGAAGATCGTCCGCCACCCGGCGACGTCGATCAGCCAGCCGCCGAGCACCGGCCCGACCGCCGCCGCCGCCGCGCCGACCGCGGCCCAGATGCCGATCGCGCGCCCCTTTTCCTCGCCCGCGAAGCTGCTCCCCAGAATCGACAGGCTGTTCGGCATGAGCAGCGCCGCGCCGATCCCTTGCAGAGCGCGCCCGGCGAGCAGCAACGGCAGACTCGGCGCAAGCGCGCACAGCACCGAGGCGAGCGCGAACAGCGCGGTTCCGCCGAGGAGCAAATTGCGCTTGCCGAAGCGGTCGCCCGCCGCGCCGCCGAGGAGCAGAAGTGCGTTCAAGGGCAGCAGATAGGCGTTGACCAGCCATTGCAGGTCGGCCGCCTTCGCGTGGAGCGCGGCCCCGATCGCGGGCAGGCCGACATTGACCACCGATCCGTCGATGAACGCGAGACTCGACGCGAGGATGCAGGTGACGAGCACCAGCCGCGGCCGCTTCGCCTTGCTCGCAGGGCGGTCTCGCGCGGCTTGGCCCGCGTCGCAGGCGGCGTGTGCTGTCACGCGGCCCGCCTTACACCGCTTGAGCAAAACCGCGAGACCTGCGAAATCGCCGCGCGGGATGCCAGCTTGACCGAACCGACCGAACAGGCGCCGCTCGCGGGAATTCGCGTGCTCGACCTGTCGCGCGTGCTCGCGGGGCCGTGGTGCACGCAGATCCTCGGCGATTTCGGCGCCGATGTGCTGAAGATCGAGGCGCCGGGGCGCGGCGACGACACGCGCGCCTGGGGTCCGCCGTGGCTCGACGGCGAGAGCGCCTATTACCTCTCGTGCAACCGCAACAAGCGGTCGCTCGCGGTCGACCTCGCCGACCCGCAAGGCGCGGCGCTCGTCCGGCGGCTCGCGGCGAAGGCCGACATCCTCGTCGAGAATTTCAAGCTCGGCGGGCTCGCGCGCTACGGGCTCGACTGGCCGGCGCTTAGGGCGGTCAACCCGCGCCTCGTCTATTGCTCGATCACCGGCTTCGGCCAGACCGGTCCCTATGCCGCGCGGCCCGGTTACGACTTCGTTGTCCAGGCGATGGGCGGGCTGATGAGCATAACCGGTGAAGCCGACGGCCCGCCTCTGAAGGTCGGCGTGGCGATGGCCGACCTCTCAACGGGCCTCAATGCGACGATCGCGATCATGATGGCGCTGCGCCACGCCGAGCGCACCAGCGAAGGCCAGCACATCGACATCTCGCTGCTCGACACGCAGATCGCGATGCTCGCCAACCAGGCGCTCTCCTACCTCGTCGGCGGCGTCGCGCCCATGCGGATGGGCAATGCCCACCCGACCGTCGTCCCCTACCGGCTGTTCGAGACGTCTGACGGCGCGATCGTCGTCGCGGTCGGCAACGACGGGCAGTTCCGCACCCTGTGCCGTGTGCTCGGCGCGGACGATCTCGCGGTCGACGAACGCTTCGCGACCAACGGCGCGCGCGTCGTCAACCGCGCGCCGCTCGAAGCGCGGTTGCAGGAGATTTTCAGCGACTGGAACTCGGTGCGCCTGAGCGAGGCGCTGATCGCGGCGGGCGTGCCCGCCGGACCGGTCAACGACATCGGCCAAATCCTCGAAGACCCGTTCGTGAAAGCGCGCGGCGCGATCCACGCGTTCGCCCGCGACGGTGGCGCGGTACCGAGCGTCGCCTTTCCCGCGAAGCTGTCCGCGACACCGGCGACGATGCGCGCCGCGCCGCCGCGCCTCGGCGAGAACGGAAGCGACGGGCTGAACGACTGGCTTGGCGAAGGCGGCTGAGCGTCAGCTCGCGCTCGGCGGTGGCGTGTTGGGCACCAGCTCGATCACGTCGAGCGCGGCGTCGCCGCCCTGCGGCAAGAGTGTCATGCGCCAGCGAAAGTCGCCGATGCGTTCGACCACGCCGACGCGGTTGCGCCTCACGTCCGCGCCATAGGCGGGCGGCGGCGCGTCGGGGCTGAGCGCCATCGCGCCGAGAAACACCAGCCTTTTGTCGCCGTCGTCCCATAGCCGCCCGGCCGGCCGCTGGGTTCCGCTGGCCTTGGCGAAGGTCAGCAGCGCGCCCTCCGCGCCGACGAAACAGAAGAACGGCTTGAACGCCTGAAGCGCGCGACGGCCGCTCGCCCCGAGCTTTATCATACGGCAGCGATAGGCGCCCGGCGACGGCGCGGGCTTCGTCAGCGCGCTCTTGGGATCAAGCAAGGCGGCTTCGCGCGCGAGCTCACCCGGCCGCGCCACCGCGAGCCCGTGCGTCCACGCAGCACCGAGCGCGTCGATCCGCATGATGTCGGCCGCGGTCGCGACCTGCCGCCACGCGGTCGGCAGCCCCTCCTCGACCGGCGCGACGCTGACGCTCGTGCCCGGCGGCGGGGTGCGCTTCGTCATGCATCCGGAAAGCACCGCGCAGGCTATCGCGAACATCGCCGGCAGCGCGCGCATCGTCAAACCCCCTCAAACCCGGTCGCAAACTCGCGACCTGAACCGTTAACGAGACATAAATTCAAATGGTTGCCAAGTGGTTAACGCTGCGCTGAACCGCTCTTATTCGCCGCTGGTCGCGAAAATTACCGCCGTGGCCGCCCCTTAGGCTTGACGCGGGGCAAAAGGCGGAACATCCCTCCGCTCCAGCACGCTCCGCGTGCGACGAAACAACCGGGAGGAACGACTATGGCCACCGCGCCGAAAAAGCCCAATGCCCTGCAACAGCCGCTGACGCCTTCGCCGGAGCTTGCCGCGGTGATCGGATCGGGGACCGTGACGCGCGGCGACATGGTCAGCAAGATCTGGGCCTATATCAAGAAGAACAACCTTCAGAACCCGGCGAACAAGCGCGAGATCATGGCCGACGCCAAATTGCGGCCGATCTTCGGTGCCGACAAGGTGACGATGTTCGAGATGAACAAGCATCTCGCCAAGCATCTGAAATAAACGGACGCGTCCCGGACGCGCTCACATCCTGTTGAGCGCGTCCGCGGCCATATTGGCTTCGTCGGCCGACGCCGCGTTGTCGGCGCCCGCGTCGCTGCCCTGAACATAGTCGACCGCCTGCCAGCAGACGAGCGCCGCGAAGGCAAGCGTCCACCAGCGATTCTTGAACACGGTCCGCATGCGAAAAGGCCACATGGCCTTTCGTTTACCCGTGCCTGCCTAACGGATCGTCAACGGGTCGGCGTTCGAGCCCGGCCGGCTTTAGCGCTTGCGGTGACGCGCGACGAGAAGGTCGAAGACGGCCGTGTGCAGCGGCCGGTCGAAGCTGCAGCCATAGGCATACAGCCGCCGCCACTCGACGACCGCCTCGATCGGACCGAGACCGGGAATCGTCACGAACACACGCTGGCCGGGCTTCAGGGTGAAGCTCGTCTCGCAGCGAAAGCCAACCACCGACAGGTCGACCACCGTCACCTCGAACCGCTGTGAAGAGCCCGGCTCGCGCAGTTCCGCTTCCAAGCGGACGTCGAGCCGTTGCGCCCGGCGATGGTCGCGCGGCTTGAGCGCTCTTTGCATTGGCTTCGTGTCCCGTCGAAAATAAGTCCCGTTGCGAAGGGTTTGCGCTCGCGACGGTTTCGACGGGGTTAAAGCCTCAGCGCGTTTTCGACGAACGGAGCGCGCGCACCGCGCCGAGAGTTCCGGCGACATGTCCTTCCGGGCTCATCGCGCTATAGGCAAAGGCGATGCGGCGGTCGCGTCCGATGACATAGGATGTGCGGTTCGACCGGCCGGCAAGTTTGGGCAAGGTCACATCATAAGCGGCGATCATTTCGGACGTGGCGACCGCGACAGGAAACTTGTTGCGGCAGTCCTCGACCGAGAATTTGGCGAGCTTGTCGATCGGGTCGGCGGCGACTCCGATCAGCGTCGCCCCGACTCGCGTGAAATCGGCGGCGGCTTCGGCGAACTCGTGCGCCTCGATCGTGCACCCTTGCGTGAAGGCCGCGGGGAAAAAGTAGAGCACGACCGGGCCCTTCTTCAGCGCCTTTGCCAACGAGAAGCTGAAGGTCTTTCCCGCGAGCGCGCCCTGCGTCGTGAAATCGGGCGCGGCCGCACCGACCGGAAGCGCGGCGAGCGCGGGCAGCGGCATGAGGGCAAGAAGGGCGGCGAGGGCGCGCATGGCAGTCTCCTATGGGGTCACCACGCAGCTTACGCCTCTGGCCGCGATCTTCCAAACAGCGCCGTGCCGAAAGCGGACGGTGCCGGGGCGGGACACCCGCAGTCGCGGACCAGCCTCGCTTCCGGCGCTTGAAAGGCGCATGGCTCGAATCATGGTTGCTGTCGCGTTAATTGCGCTCGTTTTCGCCGCCCCGCCCGCGACCGATGGCGCGTACGCGACCGCGCAAGCCATTGCCCGCGCCGAAATCCTGCGTCCGGTGACGCTTCGTGCCGCATCCCTGCGTCTCGAGAGCGGCGTTCAGGCGACCGTGACGAAGAGAGCCTGCGCCGAAAACGGCCGGCGCTGCGCGCTCACCGTCTACGACCTGCCCTAACGCGCCTATCTCGCCGCCCCAACGCGACGCACCGTCCCATCATCACCTATAGGGAAGTCAGGAGGTAGACGAGCGGCTCCATTGGAAAATGCCCCGTCGCGCGCCATATCAGCCGCCGGACGCGGGCATGGGTTCCCGTGAGCTGTGAGTGCAGGGACCCCGAGGGATGCCGCCGATCGCCGAAACAATCGAAACGCCGCCGCCCGGCCTCGCCACGCTCAGACGCTTCCTCGTCTATCTCTGGCCCGCCGACGCACCCGCGCTTCGCATCCGGGTCGTCCTTGCGTTGCTGCTTGTGCTCATAGCCAAGGCGACGACGTTGATCATGCCCTTCGCCTACAAGGCGGCGATCGACCGCATGGTGCCGGGGATGGAGAAGGGCGCGGCGATCGCCATCGCACTCGTCGCCGCCTATGCCGGCGCGCGCTTCGCGGGCGTGCTGTTCGACAACCTCAGGAACACCATCTTCGAACGCGTGGGCCAGGACGCGACGCGCCACCTCGCGGTCCACGTCTTTCGCCACCTCCACGACCTATCGCTGCGCTTCCACCTCGAGCGGCGCACCGGCGCGGTTTCGAAAGTCATCGAGCGCGGCACTAAGAGCATCGACACCATGCTCTATTTCCTGCTGTTCAACATCGCGCCGACGATCATCGAGCTGACCGCGGTGTCGGTGATCTTCTGGGTCAAGTTTGGCTTCGGCCTGGTCGCGGCGACACTGGCGATGGTCGCGCTTTACATCGCTTTCACGCGCGCCGTGACCGACTGGCGCGCGCAATTGCGAGTGACGATGAACGACCTCGACACCGGCGCGGTCGCGAAAGCGGTCGATTCGCTGCTCAACTACGAGACGGTCAAATATTTTAGCGCCGAGGACCGCGAGGCGGCGCGCTACGGCCGTGCGGCGAAGGGCTATGCCGACGCGGCGGTGAAGTCGGAAAACTCGCTCGCCTGGCTCAATATCGGCCAGTCGTTCGTCACCAACCTGATGATGGCGGGCGCGATGGGCTTTACCGTCTGGGGCTGGTCGAAGGGGCGCTTCACTACCGGCGACGTCGTGCTCGTCAACACACTCCTCGCGCAGCTGTTTCGCCCGCTCGACATGCTCGGCATGGTCTATCGCACTATCCGCCAGGGGCTGATCGACATGGGTGCGATGTTCGCGCTGATCGACACGCCCGCTGAAATCGTCGACGCGCCCGGTGCACCGCCGCTCGCTGTGTCGCAGGGCGTCGTGCGGTTCGAAAACGTCGCCTTCCATTATGATCCCGATCGCGCGATCCTCCACGGAATCGACTTCGAGGTGCCCGCGGGCGGCACACTCGCGGTCGTCGGTCCGTCGGGCGCGGGCAAGTCGACGCTCGCGCGCCTGTTGTTCCGTTTCTACGACGTGACCGGCGGGCGCATCATGATCGACGGGCAGGACATTCGCGCGGTCGCGCAATCCTCGCTGCGCGCCGCGATCGGCATCGTCCCGCAGGACACGGTGCTGTTCAACGACTCGATCGGCTACAATATTGCCTACGGCCGCGACGGCGCGACGCAGGCGGAGGTCGAAGGCGCGGCGCGCGGCGCGGCGATCCACGGCTTCATCGCGAGCCTGCCCGATCAATATGACGCTCGCGTCGGTGAACGCGGGTTGAAGCTCTCGGGCGGGGAAAAGCAGCGCGTCGCGATCGCGCGGACCTTGCTCAAGAATCCGCCGATCCTGATCCTCGACGAAGCAACCTCGGCGCTCGACAGCCGCACCGAAGGCGAAATCCAGACGACGCTGTGCGCGGTCGAGGCGGGGCGCACGACGATCGTCATCGCGCATCGCCTGTCGACCATCGCCGACGCCGACCAGATCATCGTTCTGGAGGCGGGACGCATCGTCGAGCGCGGCACGCACGCGGAGCTGCTGCGCCGCGACGGCCTCTACGCCGAGATGTGGACGCGGCAGGCGGCCGAGGCGGAGGAGGAAGCGGTGGCGGCAGAGTAACTTGCGGTGCGCGACCGTTACGCGTAACGCGCACCCATGAACATGGAGCGCCCTCTTTCCGGAGCAGAGCGCGCGAAGCGCTGGCGAGCGGCGATGCGCGCCAAGGGTTTGCGGCCCAAGACCTTCTGGCTACCTGATTTCCGCCTTCCTGAAGTCAAGGAACGCATCCGGCGCGACTGCGAGGCGCTTAACCGATGGTATGATCGGCATCCGGAGGTGCTCAAAGAACTTGAAGCGCTTCGCGATGGGCCGGGCCTGGAGGATTGAAACGGGGACAGGTCGTCATCGCCGCGCCCGGCGAGCCGTTCGGGCGCAAGCCGCGGCCCTATGTCGTCGTCCAGTCGGACGCCTATCAAACCGCGCTCGTTCTGCTGGTGGGCTTCACCACGGCCGAGGATAGCGAACCGAATATCGTCCGGCCGCGATTCGCGCCAACCTCGACCAATGGCTTGCTCGAGACCAGCGATGCGATGGTCGACGCCGTGATCGCGGTGCGGCGGAGCAAGGCGCGCGACATCGTGGGCGTTTTGTCCGATGACGAAATGTATGAGATCGAGGCGGCGCTGGTGCGGCTGCTCGGCTTGGCGGAAGGCGCATGACCACCCCCCTCGAAATCCTCCGCACCACCTTCGGCTTTCCCGCGTTTCGCGGCGTGCAGGCGCAGGTCATCGACCGCGTCATGGCGGGGAAGCGCACCGCGGCGATCATGCCGACGGGGGCGGGCAAGTCGCTGTGCTATCAGCTTCCCGCGCTCGCGCTGCCCGGCACCTGCGTCGTCGTCTCGCCGCTGATAG
>JACDGO010000055.1 GCA_013821585.1 Sphingomonadaceae bacterium | reverse complement strand
ATCCCCGCCCCCTTGGCCTGGGCGGTCAGGGTCACCACGCCGCCCGCCAGCGCGACGCTGACCCGGGCGCGCTTCTCAAAGGCATCCGTGGTCTGGATCGCGGCCGAGAAGGCGCCGTCCCCGTCGGCGCTGAGCGCGTGCGCGGCGGCAAGGATCCCCGCGTTGACCTCGCGCATCGGCAGCGAGACGCCGATCACGCCGGTCGAGGCGACGAACACTTCGCCGGGCGCGGAGCCGAGGTGCGCCGCCGCCCGTTTCGCGATCGCCTCGACCGCCGCGCGCCCACGCGCGCCGGTGAAGGCGTTGGCGTTCCCGGCGTTGACAACGAGCGCGCGGGCCTTGCCGCCGGTCAGCGCGGCGCGGCACCATTCGACCTCGGGAGAGGGGCAGGCGCTTTTGGTAAGCAGGCCCGCGACGGCCGCGCCCTCGTCGAGCGCGACGAAGGTCAGGTCGCAGCGGTCCCAGTCCTTGTAGCGCGCGCGGGCGATGTGGAGGGTTGCGCCGGGGATGGCGGCGAGAGTTGGGAAGGCGTCCAGAGCAAGTGGTGAGCGCGACATGCAGACGGTCATAGATGAAGCACCGGGGTAGACAATATCGGGCGCGCAGTCGGCCTAATCCCGGCTCGGCGGCTCGTCGTGGACCACCCAGGTGTGATCCTCCACCAGTTCCGACTCGACCGCGTGTCCCTGCGTATCGTGCGACGGTTCGTAGCGGAAGCGCTGCTCGATCAGACGGCAGGTGGTTTCGTCGAGGACGGCGCTTCCGCTCGATCGCGTGACGCGGCATTCGGTCGCGCGGCCGTCGGTCGTGACCGTGAAGCGCACCGAGACAGTGCCGCCGACCCCCAAGTCGCCGGCTGCGTGCGGATAGTCCGAATCCTTCAAGCGTCCCTTGATCTGGAGCGGCGGGGTTTCGTCGCCGCCGCCGACTCCGTCGCCATTGTCGCCGCTGCCGGTTCCCGTGCCTTGACCGCCGCTCCCCGTCCCCGGGCCGCGAACGGTCGACGCGCCCGCGAAGGCGTTGGCGCCCAGGCCCGGCGTCGATGTGGCGAAAATCGGCGGCGGGACGATCGGAGGGACGATCGGCGGCGGCGCGACGATGTCGCTCGCCTTCGCCTTCAGGTTGGGCGGCGACGCCGCGCCCTGCGGTTTCTTGCTGCTGATGCGGGGCGGCGTGATCCTCGCGCGCGGGGGCGGGGGTTTCGGAGCGATGTCGAAGAGCTTGAGCTCCTCGCGCATCGCGACGGGGACTTGAACGCCCAGCCCGGCGATGAACGCATAGCCGAGCACGCCCTGAACGAGCGCCGTGCCGATCGCGCCCTTGATCCGGTCGTCGGTTCGGGGCCGGGCAAGCATCATGATCGCGATCGGAGCCTTTGCGAAGATCGAGCGAACTCTAAACCACCGTGCGGCTGAACCGTTGCTTGCCGCGGGGGCGGGGGTGGACGCGTAAAGCGATTGTCCGTAAGCGCCGAGGCCAGCACGCATCACGGGTTTCGCCGACGTTGGAACTGCTCCTCATCCTCTCCGCTATGCTGAGCGCGCTGACCGGCGCGATCTCCGGCGTGCGCGCGCCCGAGGTTGGGCTGCACCAGATGGTCGCGGCGAATATGGCTCAGGAAAGCGCCGTCGCCAGCCCGCGCCCCGCCGCGCTTCGCGTCGTCCAGCCGATGCCGACGCTTGCGATGGTCGCGCCGATGGCGGTCGCGCCCGCTTTCGCGGTCACGCCGGTGCTGCCGCTCTATGCGGAGCGCCGCCGCGAGTAGCGGACTTGGTTGATCCGGCGCTCGCAGGTCCCATTTGTCATTCATGTCGCGCGCCCCGGCACACCGATGGTCCGCGCACCCAATAGATACAGGAATTCCCCATGCTCGGCGGCATTGCCAAGGCCATTTTCGGATCGTCGAACGACCGCTACGTCAAGTCGCTCGGGTCGATCGTCGCGCGCATCAACGGGTTCGAGAGCACGATTTCGGCGATGACCGACGCCGAGCTCGCTAACCAGACGATCGTCTTCCGCGAGCGGTTCGCGGGCAGCGAAAGCCTCGACGACCTGCTTCCCGAAGCGTTCGCGACGGTGCGCGAGGCGGCGTCGCGCACGCTCGGCCAGCGGCACTACGACGTTCAGATGATCGGCGGCATCGTCCTCCACCGGGGCGAGATCGCCGAAATGAAGACGGGCGAGGGCAAGACGCTCGTCGCGACGCTCGCGGTTTATCTGAACGCGCTTCCCGGAACGGGCGTCCATGTCGTCACCGTCAACGACTATCTCGCGCGGCGCGACGCCGACTGGATGGGGCAGATCTACAAGTTCCTCGGGCTGAGCGTCGGCGTGATCGTCCCGAACCTGACCGACCAGGAGCGGCGCGACGCCTATGGCGCCGACATCACGTATGGCACCAACAACGAATTCGGCTTCGACTATCTGCGCGACAACATGAAATACGAGCGCGCGTCCATGACGCAGCGCCCGTTCGCGTTCGGCATCGTCGACGAAGTCGACTCGATCCTGATCGACGAGGCGCGCACGCCGCTGATCATTTCCGGCCCGACCGACGACAAGTCGGAGCTCTACAAGCTGGTCGATGCGGTGGTCAGTCAGCTCGTGCCGTTCGACTATGAGAAGGACGAGAAGCAGAAGTCGGTCGTCCTGACCGAGGACGGCACCGAAAAGGTCGAGCGGATGCTTGAGGACGCCGGGCTACTCGAAGGCGCAAACCTCTATGACTTCGAGAACACGCAGGTGGTCCACCACCTCAACCAGGCGCTGCGCGCGAACGTTATGTTCAAGCTCGACACCGACTATATCGTCAAGGACGGCAAGGTGATCATCATCGACGAGTTCACCGGACGGATGATGGACGGGCGGCGCTGGTCCGACGGGCTGCACCAGGCGGTCGAGGCCAAGGAAGGCGTCGAGATCGAGGCCGAGAACCAGACGCTCGCTTCGATCACCTTCCAGAATTACTTCCGCATGTATCCGAAACTCTCGGGAATGACCGGCACGGCGGCGACAGAGGCGGCCGAATTCTACGACATCTACAAGATGAACGTCGTCTCGATCCCGACCAACGTCGCCGTCGGGCGCGTCGACGAGGAGGACGAGTTCTACAAGAACACGCAGGACAAGTTCGGCGCGATCGCGAAATCGATCGCCGAAAAGGCGAAGAACGGCCAGCCGGTGCTGGTCGGCACGGTCTCGATCGAGAAATCCGAGCTGCTGAGCGAGTTCCTGACCAAGGAAGGCGTCGAGCACGCGGTCCTCAACGCGCGCTTCCACGAGCAGGAGGCGCATATCGTCGCGCAGGCGGGCCGGATGAGCGCGGTGACGATCGCCACCAACATGGCCGGGCGCGGCACCGACATCCAACTCGGCGGCAACCTCGACTTCCGCATCGCCGACGAGCTGTCCGACCTTCCCGACGGCGCGTCGAAGGAAGACGCGATCGCGCGCATCCGCGAGGAGATCGCGATCGAAAAGGCGCGCGTGCTCGAAGCCGGCGGGCTGTACGTGCTCGGCACCGAACGGCACGAAAGCCGCCGCATCGACAATCAGCTGCGCGGGCGATCGGGGCGGCAGGGCGATCCGGGACTGTCGAAATTCTACCTGAGCCTCGACGACGATCTTCTCAGGATTTTCGGTCCGGATACGATGTTCGCCAAGATGATGCGATCGAACCTCGAGGACGGCGAGGCGATCGGCTCGAAGTGGCTGTCGAAGGCGATCGAGACCGCGCAGAAGAAGGTCGAGGCGCGCAATTACGACATCCGCAAGCAGGTCGTCGAATACGACGACGTGATGAACGACCAGCGCAAGGTAATCTACGAGCAGCGCAGCGACATCATGGACGCCGAAGCCGTCGACGACGTCGTGATCGACATGCGCGCGGAGACGGTCAACGAGCTCGTCGGCGTCGCCTGCCCGCCGAACTCCTACCCCGAGCAATGGGGCGTCGAGGGACTGGTTACGGGTGCGCGCGACGTGCTCGGCGTCGAGCCGCCGATCGCCGAATGGATGGCCGAGGAAGGCGTCGACGCCGAGGCGATCGAGGCGCGGCTTCAGGCGGCCGCGGACGCCGCGATCGACGCCAAGATCGCCGAACTCGAGCCCGGCATGTGGAGCCAGATCGAAAAGAGCGTGCTGCTCCAAAGCCTCGACCATCACTGGAAGGAGCATCTCGCGACGCTCGATGCGTTGCGCCAGGTGATCCACTTGCGCGCCTATGCGCAGAAGACGCCGATCAACGAGTATAAGCAGGAGGCGTTCGCACTGTTCGAACGCATGCTCGCGGCGATCCGCGAGGACGTGACCAAGGTGCTCGCGCACGCGCAGTTCATGGCCCCCCCCGAGCTACCGTCGATACCCGATTTCGTGACCACACACTTCGACCCGTTGACCGGCTCCGACGACAGCGCGGACCGCGACGCGGGGACGATGGGGCTGGTGACGACGCGCCTGCCGCCGCTCCAGATCGTCCAGCCCGACCCCGAAATCATGCTCGGCGAGGAACCTGCGGAATGGATCGGCAAGGTCAGCCGCAACGCGCCGTGCCCGTGCGGATCGGGCCGGAAGTACAAGCATTGCCACGGCGCGGCGTGAGCTAGAGCATGTTCCTTCTGGCGCTCGGCTTTCTCCTCACCGCGGCGCTCTATGCGAGCGTCGGGTTCGCCGGCGGATCGACGTATACCGCGCTGCTGTGGTTGTGGAAGGTCGACTACCGGCTGCTGCCGCCGCTCTCGCTGTTGTGCAACGCGATCGTCGCGACCGGCGGGACGATCCGCTTCGCGCGCGCCGGACTGATCCCGTGGCGGCGCGTGCTGCCGCTGGTCACAGTGTCGGCGCCGCTCGCGCTACTCGGCGGGCTGACGCCGATCAAGGAGGCGCATTTCCTCGCGCTTCTGGGCGCGAGCCTGCTCGTCGCCGGACTCCTGCTGCTGTTCCAGCGCGAGCGCGCTGAGACGTCACGGGTGCGCGCAGGGCGGCCGAGCGACGCCGCGATTGGCGGCGCGGTCGGCTATCTGTCGGGCGTGGTCGGGATCGGCGGCGGCATTTTTCTCGCGCCGATCCTGCACCTGACGCGCTGGGGCCGCGCGCGCGAGATCGCGGCGACGGCGTCGCTGTTCATCCTCGTCAACTCGATCGCCGGGCTGATCGGCCAGTTCGCCAAGCTCGGCACCGGCGGCGCAGCTCGCCTGCTCGACTGGTGGCCGCTGTTCGCGGCGGTGCTGATCGGCGGGCAGATCGGCAGCCATGCGGGCATCAAGCTTTTGCCGCCCGTCGCGGTGCGGCGCGCGACCGCGCTCCTCATCCTCTATGTCGCCGCGCAATTGCTGTGGCGCAGCATTTAGCTGGACTTCGCCGCGCCGCGCGCTCACGCCCGTCCGTATGACAGCGAACCCCTATGATTTCTGGCTCGGCATGTGGCGCACCGGCATGCGCCTGACCGAGACGATGCACGCTTCGGGCGCGGTGATCGACAGCCGCTCGCGCGCCATGATGGACGCCGCGCGCGATCCGCTCAATGGCGACTATCGCGAACTGAACCGGATGCTGCCCGAGAAGGTCGCGGCCTTCTCGCAGGCGGGCGCGTCGCTCGCCGCCGATTTCTGGGCGTTGCAGACGCAGGCGATGGCGAACTGGAGCCAGATGATGACGCTCGCGATGAACGGGCGCGGCGTCTCGCTCCGCGACTGGATGGCGATGGCGTCGCGCTCCTCGGCGATGATGACGCGCACGGGACGCTCGGGCGCCAAGGCGCTCGCCCCCGTCCACCGCGCCGCGACCGCCAACGCGCGGCGGCTGAAGCGGACGTAAGCTTAGCTAGCGGCGACGTGGCAAAGCCACGTCGTCGGTCGCGACTTCGCGCGCCGGCCGCGCTTGCGCGTCTGTGGTTGCGCTTCACTAATCATCGCGCGCTGCGCGGTGGCTCCCCGGGCCTGATTCGAACAGGCGACCATTCGATTAACAGTCGAACGCTCTACCGCTGAGCTACCGGGGAACAATCGCGAAGCGCGCGCCTATAGCGGGCTCGGCGGCTTTGCAAGTGAGGGCGATCCGCCGCGGGACGCTTGGCACTCATGCAACCGAGCCGCCTTGCGAAGCGTAGCACCCTATGGATACGCTGATCGCCCGCTGTTCCCACCTGATGCCGTCGCTTCGACAGGGCTGGTGCCATCCCGCTGCGATTGATCGCCGGCTGCGGTTTCATGGCGCATGGCTATGCAAAGCTCGCGCGCGGTCCGGAGTCGTTCACGAACATCCTGCACGCCCTCGGCATGCCCGCGCCTTCGTTGCTCGCATGGGCGACGATTCTCGTCGAACTCTTCGGGGGCCTTGCGGTACTTGTCGGGGCGTTCATTCCGCTCGCGAGCATTCCGATGGCGATCGTCCTTGTCGTGGCCATCTTCACCGTTCACGTGCCCAACGGCTTCAGCTCGATCAAATTGCAGTCGGTGGCGACGGCCGGCGCCCAATTCGGACAGCCGGGGTATGAAACGGATCTTCTCTACCTCGCGGCGCTCGCCGCGCTGGTCCTGGGCGGGTCGGGGCCGATGGCGCTCGACCGGCTGTTGGTCCGGCGCCGGCGCCCGGTCGCGGATTTCGGACCCTAGACCGCGAACTGCTCCATCGCGATGCGGTCGTCGAGCGCGTGCTCCGGGTCGAACATGAGCGTAAGCGTCACCGAGCGGTCGATCGAGACGGTAATCGTCGCGACGTCGCGGACTTCGCGCTGGTCGGCGACGGCGGAGACCGGGCGCTTGACCGCGTCGAGAACCTTGAAGCGAACCACCGCGCTGTCGGGCAGGATCGCGCCGCGCCAGCGCCGCGGGCGAAACGCGCTGATCGGCGTCAGCGCGAGGAGCGCGGAGCCGAGCGGGAGGATCGGCCCCTGCGCGGACAGATTATAGGCGGTCGAGCCCGCGGGTGTCGCGACGAGCACGCCGTCGCAGACGAGTTCGGGAATGACGACACGATCGTTAACCGTCACTTCGAGCCGCGCGGTCTGGCGCGTTTCGCGCAGCAGCGAGACCTCGTTGATTGCGGGGAGGGTGACGCGCTCGCCATCGATCGTCTCGGCATCCATTTTGAGCGGCGTGACGCTGAACGACTTGGCCGTCTCGATGCGCTCGTCGAGCTTCTTCGTCCGCCATTCGTTCATCAGAAACCCGACGGTGCCGAGGTTCATGCCGAACACCGGGAGCACGCGCCGCACCTCGAGCATGTTGTGGAGAACCTGGAGCATGAAGCCGTCGCCGCCGAGCGCGACGACCATGTCGGCTTCACTCATATCGACCCAGCCGCGGCGCGAGGTCAGCTCGTCGGCGGCGTCGCGCGCGGCTTCGGTCGGCGAGACGAGCAGCGCCCGTTTCGGCTCGGGCGTCATCCGCCGGTCGCGCTCATGTGGCGGACGGTGGCGGGGGTCGCGATGTCGAACGCGTGGCGCGCGGGCTTGATGCGCAGCGCGCGGTCGATCGCCGCGTCCAGCAACGCCCGATCGTCCGAGCGCAGGGCGGCGCGCAGGTCGATCCGGTCGTCGTGGCCGAGGCACATGTAGAGCTGGCCCGACGCAGAGACGCGAATGCGGTTACAGCTCTCGCAGAAATTGTGGCTGAGCGGCGAGATGAGGCCCAGCGTCGCGCCGAGCTCGAGAACCTCCCAATAGCGCGCGGGGCCGCCGGTGCGGCGCGCGCTCGGGACAAGGGTGTAGCGCGCCTCGAGGCGCTCCCTGACCTCGGTCAGCGGTAGGAAACGGTCGGTGCGGTCGTCGTCGACCTCGCCGAGGGGCATCGTCTCGATCAGCGACAGGCCAAAGCCCTGTTCGCCGCACCAGCCGAGCATCGGCGCGATCTCGTCGTCGTTGAAACCCTTGAGCGCCACCATGTTGATCTTGACCGCGAGACCGGCGTTCTTGGCGGCGGTAATGCCGGCAAGGACGCGGGCGACGTCGCCGTGGCGCGTGATGAAGCGAAACTTGCCGGGGTCACGCGTGTCGAGGCTGACGTTGATGCGGCGGATGCCCGCATCGTGGAGCGCGTCCGCGAATTCGACGAGGCGCGTACCGTTGGTGGTCAGCGTCACTTCGTCGAGACCGCGGCCGATCATAGCCCCGATCTCGCGCGCGACCTGGAGCGCGCCGCGCCGCGCGAGCGGCTCGCCGCCGGTGAGGCGGATGCGCTTGACCCCGCGCGCGACGAAGCGGCGAGCGAGCTCGGCGATCTCTTCCAGACTCAGGATTTCGGCGCGCGGCAGGAAGACCATGTCCTCCGCCATGCAATAGCGGCAGCGGAGATCACAGCGGTCGGTCAGCGACAGGCGGACATAGTCGATCGACCGGCCGAAGCCGTCGGTGAGGGCGGGCGCTGGCAGGGCGGCGTCCATGCGCGATCCGCTACGACGAAGCGCGGCGATTGTCGATTGCGCTCGCCGCCAACGCGGTTAGCGTGACGCGAAAGGGGGCGGGGTTGACGAAACGGCGCGATCACGAGCGGGTGGAGCGATCGCTGCTGTCGTTCCGGCACCGGGCTGCGCTGACGAAGACGCTCGCGTCAGCGGGACGCGGCGCGTCGGTCGTCGACGTGCGCGGCGCGACCGGGGACGAGATAGTGGAGGCGGTCGCCTTCGCCGCCGCGGCGGCGGGCGCGCCGTTGATCGTCATCGGAGCGCGCGGCGACGGCGCGGCGATCGACCGGCTGATCGAGGCGGGGGCGACGCATCACCTTGTCGCGCCGTTCACTCCCGACGATCTGGCGCGCGCTCTGCGGCTTGCGGATCGCCAAGCAGCGGGCGTCACGCCAGTATTGCCGCGGGCCGCCGCTGACGCGCGCGCGCGAATCGCAAAGCGCCTTGCAAGCGACGGGTCCGGTTCGCTGTTGCTGGTCGCGGTGACGCGCTTTCAGGCGGTCAACACCGCGTTCGGGCGCGCGACGGGCGACGCGCTGCTCGTTGCCGCCGGGCAAAGGCTCGCGGCGCTCGCGCCCGCCGGTGCGATTGTCGGTCGGATCGGCGGCGCCGAGTTCGCGGTGATGGCCGAGGAAGGCGCCGAAGCGCTCGCGGCGCGCGTCGTCGAGCGGATCGAGCGGCCTTTTCTCGCCGAAGGGCATTTGGTCAGCGTCGGCTGCTGCGTCGGCATCGCCGAGAGGATCGCCGGCGACGACGCGGCGGCGCTGCTCCGCCGTGCGGGCTTCGCGCTCGCGCAGGCGCGTGCCGATGGC
>JACDGO010000054.1 GCA_013821585.1 Sphingomonadaceae bacterium | reverse complement strand
CCAATCGAGGCGGACCGCGAACAGCACCGCCACATAGGCGAACAGCACGAGCGTCAGCCATTTGAGGAACTTCGCATAGCGATTGTAAGGGACGAAGAGCTGAAGCGTCAGCGAGAGCAGCGCGAAGATCACGGTGAAAACATGCGTGCTGCCGCCGGTGACGAGCTTCGCCGCCGCGCCCATCGCGGCGAGGTCCGCGCCGATGTTGAACGTGTTCGCGATGAACAGCAGCGCGACGAGCGCGGTCACAATGGTCTTCGGAAACAGGTCGCTCATGTTCTTCGCGAGGCCGAAGCCGGTGACGCGGCCAATGTTCGCGCTGACGAGCTGGACCGCGCTCATCAGCGGATAGGTGAGCACCAGGGTCCACAGCAGGCCGAAGCCGAACTGCGCGCCCGCTTGCGAATAGGTGGCGATGCCGCTGGGATCGTCGTCAGCCGCACCGGTGACGAGCCCCGGCCCAAGCTGCTCGATGGCGGCGATCGATCTCAAACGGTGGCGGAGCTTCACGGCTTTCTCCCCGGCTTGTGGCGGCTAAAGCCCGGCCCGGTTCGATAGTTCCGTTTTCAGGACCTCCATCCAGAGATCAGCGGCGCGGCGTGCCGGCTTTCCGCTCGCGGCCTCTCAAACCGCTTCCTACAGCCGCGCCGCCTGCCTAGGCTCGTTCGCATGACCGCGCCGACCTTTCCGATCTTTTCGATCCCGGCCGCCCTGATCGTCGCCGCGGGCAAGGGAGAACGCGCGGGCGGCGAGGTGCCCAAGCAATATGCGCTGCTCGGCGGCGTTCCCGTGATCGCGCGCGCGGTGGATGCGTTCGCAGGAATGCCGGTGCATGTCGTGATCGGCGAGGGGCAGCGCGCGATGCTCGATGCGGCGCTGGGGCAGCGCGAGGTCGCGAGCGTGACGACCGGCGGCGCAGAGCGGCGGGATTCGGTGCGTGCGGGCCTTGCCACGATTGACGATGCCGATGTCGTGCTGATCCACGACGCCGCGCGGCCCCTCCTCCCCCGCGCGGTGATCGACCGGCTGCTCGCCGCGCTCGACGGCGCGGACGGCGCGGTGCCGGTCCTTCCCGTCGCCGACACGCTGACCCGCGAAGGCGAAATCGTCGATCGCGCCGCGCTGATGCGCGTGCAGACGCCGCAGGCGTTCCGGCTCGACGCGATCAGAGCGGCGCACGACGCATGGGCCGGCAGCATGGCAACCGACGATGCGCAGGTCGCCCGCGCGCGCGGGATGACCGTCGCCGAGGTCGCGGGCGATCCGCTGCTCGACAAGATCACCCTGCCCGCCGACTTCGCGCGCGCCGAGGCGCTGCTCGCCGCGCGCCTCATCAGCCGGTCGGCGATGGGTTTCGACGTCCACCGGTTCGAAGCGGGGGAGGAACTCTGGCTCGGCGGCATCCTCGTGCCCCACGATCGCGGCCTGTCGGGCCACAGCGACGCCGATGTCGTGCTCCACGCGTTGACCGACGCGCTGCTCGGTGCGATCGGCGAAGGCGACATCGGCAGCCATTTTTCGCCGAGCGATCCGCAATGGCGCGGTGCGCGGTCGAGCGTCTTCCTCGCCCACGCCCGCGACCTGATCCGCGCGCGCGGCGCACGAATTGATTACGTAGACGTAACGATTATTTGCGAAGCGCCAAGGCTCGCCCCATATCGCGAAGCCATGCGCCAAGAGATAGCGAACGTGCTTGTACTTCATCTCCATAGCGTCAGCGTCAAGGCGACGACGACCGAGCGGCTCGGCTTCGCGGGCCGCGGCGAAGGCATTGCCGCGCAGGCGATCGCGACCGTGCGCGTCCCCGAGGCTTTGTGACCGAAGAGACCCGGCTTGAGACGCTCCTCCCGGGCGAGCTGGTCGCGGCGGCGAAGCGTGTGCTCGACGCCAACCGCGCCGCCGGCCGCTGCGTCGCGGTCGCGGAGAGCTGCACCGGAGGCCTCGTCGCCGCCGCGCTGACCGAGCATGCCGGATCGTCGGACGTCTTCCTGTCGGGCGTCGTCTCCTATTCTGACGCTGCCAAGGCAGCGCACCTCGGCGTCGGCGAGGATATTCTCGAAACCTTCGGCGCGGTGTCGATCGCGACCGCATGGGCGATGGCGCGCGGGATGCTGCAAAAGAGCGGCGCCGATGTCTCGGTCGCGGTGACGGGAATCGCCGGACCCGACGGGGGCAGCGCAAAGAAGCCGGTCGGCACCGTCGTCTTCGCTCGGGCAGTCAAGGGCGGCGATCCCGACGACATCGAATCGCAAAAGCGCGAGTTCCCCGACAACGGACGCGGCGGCGTGCGTCTTCAGGCGGCACTGTGCGCGCTCGAAATGCTGATGCCCGAAGGCGCTGCGTAGAGCACGGCGGCGCGCGCCTCGAACGCGCCGATCATCTTCCTCAGCGCCGAATCGAACATTTGCCCGGCGATCGCTTCGAACAGCCGGTTGCGGAACGCGAAATCGACGGTGAAATCGACCGCGCATCCTCCCGGCGCGGGCTCGAAGCGCCAGTCGTTGGTCAGATGCTTGAGCGGCCCGTCGAGATAATCGACATGGATCGTCGCGGGTCGCGCCTTTTCGACGCGGCTGGTGAAGGTCTCGCGCAGCCCCTTGAACCCGACGATCAGGTCAGCGACCATCTCAATCGCGCTTTCGGAGCGGACGCGGACGGCCACGACCCACGGGAGGAATTCGCCGTAGCGCGCGACGTCGGCGACAAGGTCGAACATCTGCGTCGCACTGTAAGGGAGGACGCGGCGTTCGTGGTGGCGGGGCACGTATTTAAGCGAGGAGTTTCAGCAAGACGGCGATCGTCAGCGCGATATTGGAACCGACCATCCAGCGAACGAGCGTCAGGTCACTTTCCATGCCAGCCAGCCGATTGTCGTAGTTTGCAACTTCCTCCGCCGCCTTTGCGCGATACATCGTCGCTCCCTCCGGCTCCGCGCAGCGCGTCATACAGACTTGCCATCATCAGCGCCATCGTCGTCAGCCTCTCGCACCAGCCAAGCGCGCCGTTCGCGTATCCCGCATCTTAGCGAAATCCTCTCCCGCATGATAGCTCGAACGAGTTAACGGCGACGACGCTACCAAGAGAAACCCTTTCGCGCGCGCGATCGCGGCATAGGCGGCAAAGGTCGCCGGCGTGACGAAATCGATCACCTTCGTATGGCGCGGCGTCGGCTGGAGATACTGGCCGAGGGTCAGGAAATCGACGTCGGCCGAACGCATGTCGTCCATCACCTGATGGACCTCAAGCCGCTGCTCGCCGAGGCCCATCATCATGCCCGATTTGGTGAAGATCGTCGGATCGTGGCGCTTGACGCTTTCGAGCAGGCGCAGCGACGCATAGTAGCGCGCGCCCGGCCGGATGGTAGGGTAGAGGCGCGGCACCGTCTCTAGATTGTGATTATAGACGTCGGGACGCGCGGCGACGATCGCTTCGACGGCCTTCTCGGACTTGTTGCGGAAATCGGGCGTCAGAATCTCGATCGTCGTCGCGGGCGCGGTTCTCCGTAGCGCCTCGATCACCTTGACGAACTGCGACGCACCACCATCGGGCAGATCGTCGCGGTCGACGCTGGTGATGACGATATGCTCAAGGCCGAGTTCGGCGGCCGCGTCCGCCGTGTGCTGGGGTTCGAGCGAATCGACCGCGCGCGGCATGCCGGTCTTGACGTTGCAGAACGCGCACGCCCGCGTGCAGGTGTCGCCGAGGATCATCACCGTCGCGTGCTTCTTCGTCCAGCACTCACCGATGTTGGGGCACGCCGCCTCCTCGCACACCGTCGCGAGGTTGAGACGACGCATCAGCGCGCGCGTCTCGGCGAACCCAACGCTGGTCGGCGCCTTGACGCGAATCCACTCGGGCTTGCGCGTGCGCGGCAGGGCGGGTTCGGCTTCGCTCATCGTAAAGCGCAGATAGCGATGCGGCGCATGGCTTGCCACCCCTGCCCACGCTGCCTAGCGATGCGTCGCATGACCGACCAGTTGATCGAGGGCTATCGCCGCTGGCGTGACGAAGGCTGGACCCGCGAGCGCGGGCGATGGGAACGGCTCGCCAAAGGGCAACGGCCGCGGTTGATGGTCATCGCCTGCTCTGACAGCCGCGTCGATCCCGCGACGATATTCGATGCATCGCCCGGAGAGATTTTCGTCGTGCGTAACATCGCGGCGCTCGTACCGCCGTTCGAGATCGGCGGCGGCCGTCACGGCGTCTCCGCCGCGCTCGAATTCGCGGTGACGCAGATCGAGGTGTCCGAGGTGATGGTGATGGGCCACGGCGCGTGTGGCGGCGTGGCCGCCGCGATGAGCCGCGAGTTCGAGCACAAGCGCGCGGGCGAAGGCGGCTTCATCGCGCACTGGATCGACCTGCTCGACGACGCGCGCGACCGCATCGTCGCCGAGCACGGAGAAGGTCCGGATGCGGTGCGCGCGCTCGAGATGGAGGCGGTCAAGGTCAGCCTCGCCAATTTGCGCAGCTTCCCGTGTATCCCTGAGCGCGAGGCGGCCGGAACGCTGACTTTGCGCGGCAGCTATTTCGCGATCGCCGACGGCGTGCTGTATCTGCTCGACGAGGTCACGGGGAAGTTTTCGGCCGCCTAAATCTCGACCTGGCTACCCAGCTCGACTACCCGGTTGGTGGGCAAGCGGAAGAACTCCATCGCGCTTTCCGCGTTTCTGAGCATCCACGCGAACAGCTTTTCGCGCCAGATCGCCATGCCCGGCCGCGACGAGGGCAGCAACGTCTGGCGCGCGAGGAAGAAGCTGGTGTCCATCATCTTGAACGCAGGGCCGCAGCCGGTCAGTCGCTTGAGCGCGGCGGGCACGTCGGGTTCCTGCATGAAGCCGTATTGCACGACGAGGCGATGGAAGCCTTCGCCCAGGTCTTCGAGGCGGCACTGCGTGTCCTCCTCGACGAAGGGCATGTCGCGGATTTTCACCGTCAGAAGGATGACGCGCTCGTGCAGCACCTTGTTGTGCTTGAGGTTGTGGAGCAGCGCGTGCGGCACGCCGTCGGGCGTCGAGGTCATGAACACCGCCGTGCCCGGCACACGCGCGGCGGAGTTGGCGGCCGACGAGACGAAAATCTTGATCGGCATCGCCGCCTCGCGCATTCGCGCGATCATCAGCTGACGCCCCTTCGCCCAGGTCGTCAGCAACGTGAAGATGATGAAGCCGACGAGCAGCGGGAACCAGCCGCCGTCGGGCACCTTGGTCAGGTTCGACGTCAGATAGGCGGTATCCACCGTGAAGAAGATCGCGAGCAGCGGCACGGCGAAGATCTTGCGCCAGCTCCACAGCGTCGTCAGGACGACCGCGAGCAACACGCTGTCGATGAACATCGCGCCCGTCACCGCGATCCCGTAAGCGCCGGCAAGGCGGCTCGAAGACCCGAAGAACAGCACGAGCAGCAGCACCATCGTCAGCAGCGCCCAGTTGACCACGGGAATATAAATCTGGCCGAGCGCGGTCGCGCTGGTATGCTGGATGCGAAGGCGCGGAACGAAGCCGAGCTGGATCGCCTGCTGCGTCAGCGAGAAGGCGCCCGAGATCACTGCCTGGCTGGCGATGATCGTCGCGAGGATGGCGAGGATGACGACGGGCAGCCGGATCGCCTCGGGCGCGAGCAGAAAGAAGGGATTGGCGACCGCGGTCGCCGACTGAGCGGGACTCGACAGGATCAGCGCGCCCTGCCCCAAATAATTGAGCATCAGCGCGGGCAGAACGAAGAACAGCCACGACACGCGGATCGGGTTGCGCCCGAAATGCCCCATGTCGGCGTAGAGCGCCTCCGCGCCCGTCACCGCGAGTACGACCGAACCGAGCGCGAGGAACGCCTTGATCCCGTCGGAGAGAAAGAAGCGCACCGCGAACAGCGGGTTGATCGCCGCCCAGATGATCTCTGGCGCCTTGACCAGATGCATCACGCCAAGCGTCGCGATCGTCGCGAAATAGACAAGCATGATCGGGCCGAATAGCGCGCCGACCTTCGCCGTCCCCCGCGCCTGAATCATGAAGAGGCCGATCAGGATCGTGATCGAGATCGGCAGCACCCATGGTTTGAACGCCGCATTGGCGACGACGAGTCCTTCGGACGCTGAAAGCACCGACATCGCGGGCGTGATCATGCTGTCGCCGTAGAACAGCGCGGTGGCGAACACGCCCAAGAGGATGATCGGCGCGGTCCAGCGCTTGCCTTCGGTCTTGCGGTTGATCAGCGCGAGGAGCGCTAGGCTGCCCCCCTCTCCCTTGTTGTCGGCGCGCATGATCACGCTGACATATTTGAACGTCACGACGATCATCAGCGACCAGAAGATCAGGCTCAAGACGCCGTATATGTGCAACCGGTCGGGCGTCAGCGGATGGTGGCCGACGAACGTCTCGCGGAACGCATAGATCGGGCTGGTGCCGATGTCGCCGAAAACGATGCCGATCGAGCCGACGACTAGCTTAGCGATGCCGCCCTGATTTTGGTGGCCGTGACTCTCGGCCTCGTCGGTCGCCGGACTGGCAGTATCAGTCGTCGTCATGGACGCGCGAGCCCAGCCTTTCGATGCAGACGCCCGTTTTCCCGGCGGGCCGCGTGGGCGGGTAGCACCGTGCATTTCAACGCGCAATCGAGACTCACGGGTCCGGCTGCCCTATAGCCGCGCGCAACGATTCATGTCCCAAGGAGAGCGCCATGCGCGTCGGTGTGCCCAAGGAAATCAAGAACCACGAATATCGCGTCGGGCTGACCCCCGCTTCGGTCGCCGAGCTGACCGCCGCCGGGCATCAGGTCAACGTCCAGACGGGCGCGGGAATGGGTATCGATTTCAGCGACAAGGACTATACCGCGGCGGGCGCGACGATCCTTCCCGATGCGGCGGCGGTGTTCGCGCAGAGCGACATGATCGTGAAGGTCAAGGAGCCGCAGGCGAGCGAAATCGCGTTGCTCGAACCGCGCCATTTGCTCTTCACCTATCTTCACCTCGCCGCCGACAAGCCGCAGGCCGAAGGGCTGATGAAGTCGGGCGCGACGTGCATCGCGTATGAGACGGTGACGTCGCGATCGGGGGCGCTCCCCCTCCTCAAGCCGATGTCGGAAGTCGCGGGACGCATGTCGGTTCAGGTCGGCGCGCATTATCTTGAAAAGGAACAGGGCGGACGCGGCGTGCTCCTCGGCGGCGTGCCGGGCGTCGCCCCCGCCCGCGTAGCAATCCTCGGCGGCGGCGTCTCGGGCGTCAACGCGGCGCAGATGGCGGTGGGCATGCGCGCCGATGTGACGATCTACGACATCAACAACGACCGGCTTGCTGAGCTCGACATGTTCTTCTCGTCACAGATTAAGACGCAATATGCCTCGAAGTCGGCGATCGCGGCGGCGGTCAAGAACGCGCATCTGGTGATCGGCGCGGTGCTCGTCCCGGGCGCGGCTGCGCCCAAGCTCGTCACGCGCGACATGCTCAAGACGATGAAGCGCGGCTCGGTGCTGGTCGACATCGCGATCGACCAGGGCGGCTGCTTCGAGGACTCCCGGCCCACCACCCACGACGACCCGGTCTACCAGGTGCACGACTCGATCTTCTACTGCGTGGCGAATATGCCGGGTGCAGTGCCGCACACCTCGGCGTTCGCGCTCAACAACGCGACCTTGCCGTTCGTGCTCAAGCTCGCGAAACTCGGCGCGGAAAAAGCGATGAAGGCCGATCCGCACCTGGCCGAGGGACTCAACGTCTCGGGCGGCAAGATCAGGCACCGTGCGGTAGCGGATGCGCTCGACCTGCCATTCGCCGCCTGAGCTTGCCCTCGCGCGGCGCTTTCGCTACAGGCGCCCGTCCCGCTGCGTGGTCATCCCTGGAGGCGTGCGCGGGCTAGCAAACGGAGAACATCAATGAGCGATCAGCTGACGCTGTCGGCCGAGGCGCGCGAGCGGGCAGGCAAGGGAGCCTCCCGTGCATTGCGCCGCGAAGGCCGCGTGCCGTGCGTGATTTACGGCAATAAGGAAGACCCGGCGACGATTCACGTCGAGGAAAAGGCGCTGATGAAGGCGCTGCACACCGGGCATTTCATGAATTCGGTGGTGATGGTCGAGGTGGCGGGCAGCCCCGTGCGCACGCTGCCCAAAGACGTTTCCTTCCACCCGGTCAGCGACCGCCCGCTGCACGTCGATTTCCTGAGGATTTCGGAGCACGCCAAGGTCACGGTCAACGTGCCGGTACATTTCGTCAACGAGGACGCGGCCCCCGGCATCAAGCGCGGCGGCGTGCTCAACGTGGTGCGCCACGAGCTCGAGCTGACGTGCGACGCGGCGGAAATCCCCGACGCGATCACGATCGACTTGACCGGCCGCGACATCGGCGATTCGATCCATATCTCGGCGGTGACATTGCCCGAGGGCGTGACGTCGGCGATCGACGACCGCGACTTCACCATCGCGACGATCATTGCGCCGTCGGCGCTCAAGTCGACCGAGGGCGACACCGAGGACGAGGAAGCGCCCGCCGCGCCGGACGAAGTGCCGTCGGGGCAGAAGGAAGAGGAATAGCCCGGTCGTCGCCCCAGCGAAGGCTGGGGCCTATCGCCCTATCCGCGAGCAACGTCGCTCGTTTAGAGCGCCATGGACCCCAGCCTTCGCTGGGGTGACGGAGGTGGGATGCAGCTCTGGGCCGGCCTCGGCAATCCGGGCGCGCTCTACGCGATGCAGCGGCACAACGCCGGCTTCATGGCCGCGGACGCGATGGCGGAAGTGCTCGCGTTCGATCCCTGGCGCATCCGCTTCAAGGGGCTCGCCGCCGAGGGACGGATCGGGGCTGAAAAGCTGCTGCTTCTCAAACCCCAGACCTTCATGAACGACAGCGGCGAGAGCGTCGGCGAGGCGATGCGCTTCTACAAGCTCGGGCTGGAGGACGTGACCGTGTTCCACGACGAGCTCGACCTCGCGCCGTTCAAGGTCAAGGTGAAGATCGGCGGCGGCACCGCCGGGCACAACGGCCTGCGCTCGACCGAAGCGCACATCGGCAACGCATTTCGCCGCGTGCGGATCGGCATCGGCCATCCGGGCCACAAAGACCAGGTGACGCCGCACGTTCTCGGCAACTTTGCGAAGGTTGAAATCGAGCCGCTGTCGGACGTGCTGGCGGCGATCGCGGCCGAGGCGGAGTGGCTGGCTAAGCGTGACGACGTGCGGTTTATGAATGAGGTGGCGCTGCGAACAGCCTAGAGTCATTTCCTGATTGTGTGAATCGATTTGGGATTCCGTTTTCGTGCGACTTCTGATTCAACCTTTGGGCTGGGTTGGGAGGTCAGCGAGCGATGACGAGA
>JACDGO010000053.1:498-9461 GCA_013821585.1 Sphingomonadaceae bacterium | reverse complement strand
CCAACCGCCGCGCGGCCGACGCGCGCGACGCCGACGACTATCAGACGATGTTCGCGCGTGAAGCGGGCGCGGTCGCCGCGCCGACCGCCGCGCTGCACTTCACGCCGGGACTGATGGCGCGCCTGACCGACGCCGGGATCGGCCACGAGATGCTGACGCTCCACGTCGGCGCGGGCACCTTCCTCCCGGTCAAGGCCGACGACACGGCGGATCACGCGATGCACGCCGAATGGGGACGGATCGAGGGCGCGACCGCCGCGCGGTTGAACGCGGTCCGGAAAGGCGGAGGACGTCTGATCGCGGTCGGCACGACATCGCTGCGCCTTATCGAGAGCGCCGCGAACGAAGACGGGGCGATCGCGCCGTTCGAGGGCGACACCGCGATCTTCATCACGCCTGGCTACAATTTCCGAGCGATCGACGGCCTGATCACCAATTTCCACCTGCCGCGCTCGACGCTGTTCATGCTCGTTTCTGCGCTGATGGGACGCGAGCGGATGCAAGCGGCTTATGCCCACGCGATCCGCGCGGGCTATCGCTTCTACAGCTATGGCGACGCGAGCCTGCTGCTGCCAGACAGTTGACAACGGCAGCTATTGACGCGAAACCCTCGCCATGGCCGATGCCGTCGTCGCGCTACGCGCCTTCAACCGTTTCCATACGCGCTTCGCAGGCGCGCTCGATCGCAACTATCTCGGCAGCGATCTGACGCTTGTCGAGGCGCGTGTCCTTTATGAGCTGGTCAACCGGGCCGCGCCGCTCGCCGCGTCGATCCGGGCCGACCTTGGGCTCGACGCAGGCTATCTCAGCCGCATCGTGCGCCGCTTCGAAACGCGCGGATGGATCACACGCGGGCGCGGGAAGGACGCGCGCGAGCGGCCGGTCATTGTCGGCGACGCCGGGCGGGCGGCGTTCGCCGCGCTCGATGCGCGAACGCTCGCGGCGGTCGAGGCGAGCCTCGCTCACATGCTCGACGCCGACCGCGCCGCGCTCACCGCCGCGCTCGATCTCGCGCGGACGATGCTCGGCGGCGGGCGAAGCGCGGACTATGCGATTCGACCTTTCCGCACCGGCGACATGGGTCTGATCACCGCGCGCCAATCGATGCTCTACGACGAGGGTTACGGCTGGGGGACCGGAATGGAGGCGCTGATCGGCGAAGTCACCGCGCGTTTCCTGCGCGATTTCCGGTCCGGCCGCGAGCAATGCTGGATCGCGGAGATAGGCGGCGCGATGGCGGGATCGGTGTTCCTCGTCGACGCGGGCGACAATGTCGCGCGGCTTCGGCTGCTCTACGTCGAGCCGTGGGCGCGCGGGCGGGGCATCGGCGAGGCGATGGTCAATCGCTGCATCGAGCTGGCGCGCGAAGCGGGCTATCGCGAGATCGTGCTGTGGACGCACACGGTCCTGACGAGCGCGCGGCGCATCTACGACGCGCTCGGCTTTCGCATCCGCTCGGTCGAGGTGCACGACGAGTTCGGCAAGCCCGAGCAGGGCGAAACCTGGGCAATGCCGCTCGACGGCTGATCGCCGCGGACGCTAAGGCCGGGCGGTGAGCCGCTTTTCCTTCTCGACCGCAGCGGCCGACGGACGCGCACGCGCCGGCGTTATCCGCATGGCGCGCGGCGAGATCAGGACGCCGGCGTTCATGCCGGTCGGGACCGCGGCCACCGTCAAGGGAATGAAGCCCGCCGATGTACGCGCATCGGGCGCGGACGTAATTCTCGGCAACACCTATCATCTGATGCTGCGGCCCGGCGCGGAGCGGGTCGCGCGTCTCGGCGGGCTGCACGCGTTCATGGGCTGGGATGGCCCGATTCTGACCGACAGCGGCGGCTATCAGGTGATGAGCCTCGGCGACCTGACGGCGAAGAGCGAAGAGGGTGTCGCGTTCAAATCGCACCTCGACGGATCGCGGCACATGCTCAGCCCCGAGCGGTCGATGGAGATCCAGCGGATGCTTGGGTCGGACATCGTCATGGCGTTCGACGAATGCACGTCGTTTCCGGCGACGCGCGACGACGCGAAGGCGTCGATGGAGCGCTCGATGCGCTGGGCGCGGCGTTCGCGCGACGCGTTCGACGGCGAAGCCGCTTCGTCAGGCCCGGGACAGGCGCTGTTCGGCATTCAGCAGGGATCGATGTTCGAGGATCTGCGCGCCGCTTCGTCGGAGGCGCTGACCGGCATCGGCTTCGACGGTTATGCGGCCGGCGGGCTCGCGGTAGGAGAGGGGCAGGCGGAGATGTTTCGCGTCCTCGACTTCGCCGTGCCAATGCTCCCCGAAAGCGCGCCGCGCTATCTGATGGGCGTCGGGAAGCCCGACGACATCGTCGGCGCCGTCCAGCGCGGGTTCGACATGTTCGATTGCGTTTTGCCGACGCGCAGCGGGCGCAACGGGCAGGCGTTCACCTGGGACGGCCCCCTGAACATCCGCAACGCGAAGTTCGCCGAGGATTTGTCGCCGCTCGACCCGGAGTCGCCTGTCGCGGAGTGGAGCAAGGCCTATCTCCACCACCTGATCCGCTCGGGCGAAATGCTCGGCGCGATGCTGATGACCGAGCATAATCTGTGGTTCTATCAGCAGGTTATGGCGGGGTTGCGTGGGGCGATCATGGGTGGGACGCTGACGGAATGGGCCGACGCGTTCCGCGCGCGCTATCGGGGCGAGCAATGAAGGACTGGCGCGAGGCACTGCGCAGCCGCTCGGGAGTACTGCTCGGCATCGCTGGTCTTATAGCCTGGTTCGCGATGCTGTGGTTTATGTTTGGTGATGTGCTTTGACCAGCTACGTCCGGTACTGGTGGAGGCTGTGTGAAAACACGCGCTTCACAGCTGCCCGCGTAATTTTTGGCGGTTGGTGCAAAATTCGGTTTCAATGAAATCAATGACTTGCGGAAATCGGTCTCCCGTTAGTTTGGGCTGTAATGGACGAAGGTCGCGCTTTCAGCGTGTTTTCACACAGCCTCGGTGGAGCCTTGCCTGTCGCCTTTTGTCGGGCACGCTTCGTTTCCGGATATGCTCGGGAACCGATGCAGAACATATTGGAAGGTTATGCGGCGGCTGCAACGCCGTCGTTCGTTGTAGCATACGACGCGTTGTCGCCGGAACGCATATACGAACACGTCATCGACTTTTCCCCCAACGTGCTGCGGAGGTGGCTGACATTGGGGCAGGCACGGGCCGGGACGCTGCCTGGTTTGCCGACAAGGGACATCAAGTACTGGCGGTAGAGCCAGTGCGCCAACTTCGCGAGGCTGGCCGAGTTCTACACCGATCGGACAGGATCGCGTGGATCGATGATCGCCTGCCGTACTAGGTGGATGCGCGGTCCCACGGCCCTTTAACTTGGTGACCCTCTGCGCGGTCTGGCAGCACCTATCCGATGAAGACCGGGTTTTGGCGATGCCCGGCCTCGCGACAATGACGGCCCCCGGCGGCCTACTCGTAATGTCGCTTCGACACAGCCCGGGCGACGAAGGTCGACCGGTCTTTCCGGTTTCTCCTGAAACGACAATCGAAGCAGCGGAGGTGTGCGGCTTTCGGCCGGTGCGAAGGCGAGAAGCGAAGTCCGTTCAAGCTGGAAATCGGGCTGCGGGGGTATTTTGGACTTGGCTGGTATTCGAGAACGGCCGCTAACGGCGCGCCGGTCCACGGCACCTATGTCTGACTTCGGTCGAAAGCTCCGTCTGGCGCGATATGAATCGTGGAGATCACACCCGATCCGCGTCGTCGCCGTTGCAACGGCGTCGTGATCGGCCACATGCTATCCTATGAAACTGGTTTCCGCCTGGACGCTTCGTCGCGCGACCGGAACGGGGATTTTCGCGGCGTGCGCCGCACTCTTGCTCTGGCCGGTCTATGCAGCCATTTCCCGAACCGCCGAGATACCCTTCGAGATCGCGCTGTTCGTCACTGCGATTTCCGGTCTGTCGATGCTGGTCATCACGCTGGCCGATCTGCTCACGACCGATCGGGGAAGCCGCCTGCGGCCGGTGCGGGCGTTCGACATCGCGCTGGGCCTGATCCTCGCCGCGTTGCCCGCGATGGCGTTGAAGGGACTGACGGGCTGGTGATCAGGGCGCGGCGTTGCGGTGGAAGCGGATGTTGCGGCCGAGGCGTTCGATCAGCAGCTCGCCGTTTTCGATCCTGAGCGACGTGCCACGAAAATCCACTTTGCCGAGATCATTCGGCTCGAAGCGGAAGCTGAGCGCATAGCCTTTGGCGGCGTCGACCGGGACCGGATCGCTGCGTAAGTCATAGAGCTGCATGACCAGTCGCACCCTAACCGGAGGGTCGTGCGGGTCGACCGGCAGCGATAGGCCATCGTCCGCGAACTGTTCGCCGTCGGACCGGCCGCTCGCGCGTTCGACGATCGCGTCGAAATACTGGAGCAACATCTGCTTGGGCGCGTCGAGGGCGATGCGCAGCGTGCCTGCGGGGCCGCGACGTTGGGTGACGAGGACGAATCGGGGCGCCTTCACCGGATCGCTGGTGAGGATGACCCGGTCTCCGGCCGCGACCCACGTGCCCTCCGCCTCCTCGTCTAGCGCGCCATAGGCGAGGCCGTATTGGAACCGGCCGTCGGCATCGAGGCGAAGTTCGGCCCCCATCTCCATCTGATGGCCGTCATAGTCGCCGACTAGCGAAGCGGGATGCGAACCGGATGCCGGAGCCGTCGCGGCGGCAGCGGAGGGGATCAAGAGGAGGGCCAGCATCGATCCGCGCGCTCCTTTTCCGGTTAGCTGCCCAGCTTGAAATCCAGGAACCCCGGAACCGGGCCGTTCCAGCCTTCGTCCTGGCCGTCGTTTTCCACGACCGGCCGCGGCGCGGGCCGCCGGGGCGGCGGCGACGGACGCGGGGCCGCGCGCTCGGGTGCGGAGCGGGGGGTTTCGGTTTTCGGCGCCGGCCTGGACCTGGGCTCGGCGCGGGCGCGCTTCGGCTTTTCCTCGACCGGCGCGCGCGTCTCGGCCGCCGCCGCCGCGCTCTTGCCGGCGCGCGGGATCTGCGTGTTCGTCAGCTTCTCGATGTTCGCGACCGCCTCGGCGTCGTCGGGAGTCGCGAGCGTGAACGCCTTGCCCGTCGCGCCCGCGCGGCCCGTCCTGCCGATGCGGTGGACATAATCGTCGGGATGCCACGGCACGTCATAATTGAAGATGTGGCTGACGCCCTTGATGTCGAGCCCGCGCGCGGCGACGTCGGAGGCGACGAGGATGGCGATCTCGCCCGCCTTGAAGCGGTCGAGCTCGCGGATGCGGTCGGCCTGCTCCATGTCGCCCTGGATCTGCCCCGCCTTGAAGCCGGCGCGCGACAGGCTCTGCGCGAGCTCGCGGACCGTCGTCTTGCGGTTGGAAAAGACGATCGCGGTCGACACGTCGGGGGCGCGCAACAGGTCGATCAGCGCGTCCTTCTTGCCGCGCGACGAGACCTCTACGATCCGCTGCTCGATCTGGAGGTTGGCGCTGGCGGGCCGTGCGACCTCGATCGACTTGGGGTTCGACAGGAATCGGTCGGCGAGCTTCTTGATCGGCGGCGGCATCGTCGCCGAGAACAGCAATGTCTGGCGGCCGGCGGGGAGCTTGGTGCAGATTTCCTCGATGTCGGGAATGAACCCCATGTCGAGCATCCGATCCGCCTCGTCGATCACGAGCAGCGAGCATCCGGTGAGCAATATCTTCCCGCGCCCGAACAGGTCCATGAGGCGGCCGGGCGTCGCGATGAGGACGTCGACGCCCTTTTCGAGCGCCTTGACCTGATCGCCCATCTGAACGCCGCCGATGAGCAACGCCATCGAGAGCTTGTGGTATTTGCCGTATTTCTCGAAATTCTCGGCGACCTGGGCGGCGAGCTCGCGCGTCGGTTCGAGGATCAGCGAGCGCGGCATGCGCGCGCGGCTGCGCCCCTCGCCCAATATGTCGATCATCGGCAGGACGAAGGCGGCGGTCTTGCCCGTGCCGGTCTGGGCGATGCCGATGATGTCGCGCATCATGAGCACGCTTGGGATCACGCCCACCTGGATCGGCGTCGGCTCGCTATAGCCCGCCTCGTTTACGGCGCGCAGCAGTTCGTCGGAAAGGCCGAGATCGGCGAAGCTCAAATCGATTGTCCGGTATGCGGGGAAGCGCTCGCGCCTGCGGGGCGAGGCGGACAAAGTCAAGCGCGCGCGGTCTATCTGTCGGGGACGAGTGTGCGAAATCGTTCGATCGCGCACTGGCCGCCGATGCGCGTGTGGATCATGTCGCGATCCGCGCAGACGCGGCCGTCGCGGGTCGGCGTCAGATAAAAGCCCTCGTAGAAGTCGATCGCCGGGCATTCGTCGTCGAGCACCGCGCGCATCCGCGCGCCGCCGCGCATGAACAGGTCGACCTGTTGCGGGCCCGTGATCACCGCGCCCGCGAGCATCGCGAGCGGCAGGCATTTGGGGCCGTGCTTTTCCTTCCATCGCAAGGGGCGCGCGGGCGCGGCCGGGACAGGCCGCGCGGGAATGCGGATGACGATGCGCTGCTGGATGGTCAACTGCGCGAACTCGGTCGCATCACCTTCGGGCGAGATGCTTGTCGCCGCGGCGAGCAGGGCGTAGGCGAGAAGGGTCAAGCGCGGGCGTCCATTTCGCTGGGCGATGGTTGTGAATGGTTGAACCGGCGATTAATTCGATGATTTCGGCGGCGCGGGCAATCCTCGGCGAAAAGGGGGTGATCACCGACTCCGCCGACATCGCGCCGTGGCTTACCGATTGGCGCGGACGCTGGACGGGGAAAGCGGCGGCGATCCTCGCGCCCGCGAATACGGCCGAAGTCGCAACGGTCGTCAGGCTGGCGGGCGCGCATCGCGTGGCGCTGGTGCCGCAGGGCGGCAATACGTCGATGGTCGGCGGCGCGACGCCGCCCGAGGACGGATCGGCGCTGATCCTGTCGCTCAGGCGGATGAACCGGGTGCGCTCGATCGACGCCGATGCGCGCACCGCGATCGCCGAGGCAGGCGTGATCCTGAGCAACCTCCACGACGCCGCCGCGGAGCAGGGGTTACGCTTCCCGCTGACGCTGGGGGCGCGAGGCTCCGCGACGATCGGCGGGCTGGTTTCGACCAACGCGGGCGGCACGCAGGTGCTGCGCTTCGGGACGATGCGCGCGCTGACTCTGGGCATCGAAGCGGTGCTTCCCGATGGACAGATTCACGACGGGCTTGCTGTGCTCAAGAAAGACAATCGCGGCTACGACCTCACGCAACTGCTGATCGGCGCGGAGGGGACGCTGGGCGTCGTCACGGCCGCGGCGCTGCGGCTGGCCCCGGCCGTCACCGACCGCGCCGTCGCGTGGATCGGAGTCGCGTCGCCCGCCGATGCGCTCAGGCTGCTCCGCCTGTTCGAAGCGCGGTCGGGCGGCGCGATCGAGAGCTTCGAGATCGTGCCGCAAGACACGCTGGCGCTGGTGTTGCGACACATTCCCGGTACGCGCGCGCCGCTTTCGGGCAGCCACGCCTGGCACGTCCTTGCCGAATATGCCGGCGAGGAGGCCGGCGTGAGGCTCGCCGCGCTTGTAGAGGGCGGGCACGGCGCGGGAATGCTGGCCGACGCGGTGCTCTCGGCGAACGAGGCGCAGGCCGACGCGTTCTGGCGGCTGCGCGATTCGATCTCGGAGGCCGAGCGCACGGCAGGTCCGGCGATGCAGCACGACATTTCCGTGCCGGTCGACGCGATGCCCGCGTTCATGATCGCCGCCGCGCGCGCGGTCGAGACGACGTTTCCCGGCGTCGAGGCGAGCGCCTTCGGCCATCTCGGCGACGGCAATGTCCATTTTCACGTCCGCGCGCCGAGGGGCGCCGATGCGGAGCGGTGGCGCGCCGGGACCGGCGAGTCCGCCAGCCATCTGGTCCATGACCTGGTGACAGCGGCGGGGGGCTCGATCTCCGCCGAGCACGGCATCGGCCGGATGAAGCGCGACGAGTTGCTCCGTCTGTCCCCGCTCGCGCGGATCGCCGCGCTGCGCGCGATCAAGGCCGCGCTCGACCCGCGAGGTATCATGAACCCCGGCGCCCTGGTTCCGGCAAGCCTTGCGCCGGACGCGCCCGCGCCATAGGGCCGACGCCCTCGATTTTGCACGCCCATTTTCCCGGAGAGACGTTCATGGCCAGCGCGGCCCAGCCATCCCTGCCGCTGCTCTACAAGGAGCTGCAGCCGATCAGCCAGCAGGAGCACGGGAGCTGGCGCTATCGCACCGCCGACAACATGCTCTACGCCGGCGGCGAGCACGCGATCCCGATCACGATCGACGAATTCGCGGTCACTCAGCGCTTCTACCCGATCATCTTCTCGAGTGGCGATACGCCGGTGCCGCTCGCGCTGATGGGGCTCAATGAAGGCGTCAACACGTTCATCGACGACGAGGGGAAACTGCCGCAGGACATATACCTGCCCGCCTATTTGCGCCGCTATCCGTTCCTGCTCGCGCGCCTTAGGCCGGACAGCGACGAGCTTTCGCTGTGCATCGACCCCAAAGCCGACGCGATCGGGCCGTTTGACGAGGGCGAGGCGATCTTCGACGGCGACCAGCCCTCCGCCATCACCAAGGGCATCCTCGAGTTCTGCGAGCAGTTCGAGCAGGCGGGGCAGCGCACCGCAGCGTTCATGGAGGAGCTGAAGGCGAACGACCTGCTGATGGAAGGCGAGGTCACGATCCAGACGGACAGCGGCACGCAGCCGTTCGTCTATCGCGGCTTCCAGATGGTCAACGAGGAGAAGCTGCGCGAGCTGCGCGGCGACACGCTGAGGAAGATGATGCGCTCCGGCCTGCTGCCGCTGGTCCATGCCCATCTGTTCTCCATGGGTGTGATGCGCGAGATCTTCGCGCGCCAGCAGGCGCAAGGGAAGGGGCCCGCGGCGGTTCCGGTGGCCGCGCCCGCCGCCTGACCGCTTCGAGCGACAGTTGCCGCTTGAAACCCAAACCGGGCGCGCTTATCTTGTTTATCGG
>JACDGO010000053.1:0-488 GCA_013821585.1 Sphingomonadaceae bacterium | reverse complement strand
CTGGCGCGCGTCCCCCCTTTCGCGCCCGGCCGGCACGCCCTCAGGCGTGTTCCTCCCTGAACCTGACCACCTCGCGCATCTGCGCGAGGTGGTTTTTTATTGCCTTTCATTCGGCGGCGAGCGCGGCTTCGCCCGCACCCAGCTGATTACTGAGCGCGAAGACGAGTCGCGCGATGAGTCCCGCCATCGCCGTCATGCCCGCTCCCGGAGCGTCGAACGCCGCGTCGAGATAGAGCCCGCGATCGACCTCGATCTGGAGCGCATGGAGGCCGAGCTCGGGCGCCGCGTGGCGCGCGAGGATATGCCCGCCCGAATAGGGGGTGTTGACCGCGACGCGCAGGCTCGCGCCCGAAAGCACCGCCGCGGCAGTGTCAGTCAGCCAGCTTCCGGCGCTTACGCCGAAACGGTCGCCGATCACGATCCGCGCGGCGTCCGGGCCGTCGATCGGCGGCATCGAATGCACGTCGAGCAAAAGCGCCGCGCCGAAG
>JACDGO010000052.1 GCA_013821585.1 Sphingomonadaceae bacterium | reverse complement strand
GGTAGAACGTCCGCTGAAGGGGAAAGTGCCCATTCAATCTGCGAGGGTTAGTCTGCCAATCGTTCCTGCTGCATTTTAACCGTTACGACGAGGCCGCTGTCCTGCCAATCGTATAAGAGTTCGCCGCCGAGTTGCCCCGAAACGCTGCGCGCGATGAGCCGGCTGCCGAAGCCTTTGAGTGTCGGCTCCTCACTAATGGGAGGGCCACCAGTCTCGGCCCAAATCACGCAAATCTCGTCCCCATCGATCTTGCTGGACACATCGAGGGAGCCTGCCGCACAGGAAAGCGCGCCATATTTGACGGAGTTGGTGGCCAACTCATGAATTACCATGGCAAGCGCAGTGGCGGTCCGCTCCCCGACACCCATCCTCGCGACGGCTACACGGATGCGGCCGGAAAAAGCCGCCGTCTCGTCGTAAGGGGCAAGTAGCAGGGAAATTAGGTCGCCCAACAGTGCGGCCTTGCCCTGTTCCCCTGGTAGCGGACGCACGAGATCGTGAGCGCGCCCCAATAACGTTAGCCGGGATGTCAGTTCCTCAGTCATTGCTTCCACCGACGAAGCCGAGCGACCGGTAAGTTGCGTCAGGCCCGCCGCGATGGCGAGAAGGTTCTTGACCCGGTGGCTCATCTCTCCGGCAAGCAATTCGCTGCCTTCCTCGGCTTGCTTGCGGCCTGTCACGTCGAGAAAAATCCCGAACATTACCCTGTCAATAATCCCCACGTCAGCACCCTGTCCGCGCGCCGAGATCCAGCGGACTTCGTCACCGAGACAGATTCGGAAGTCGATTTCGTATGATCCAGCGACCGCACGTGTGGCGGAGAAAGCTGCCCGGACCCTGTCGCGGTCAGCTGGATGGATGTGGGTGGAAAGATCTTCGAAGCTGACGTGGTCAGCCCATGGTAAGCCCCAAAGCTCAAACGCCCTCTCGTCCATCGCAAACTGGTCAACGTCGACGTGCCATGACCAAAGGGCAACGCAAGCAGCCTCTACCGCCAAGCGAAGCTGCTTTTCCTGCCAGATTGGCGCTTCGGGCTCTTGGGCTCCCAAACGCTCTCTCCCTCCCTACTGTTGTATTGAGAACGTTGTGTGCCTCCAGTCGATGCGGCGCAAGCCCGGCGTAGCCATCGCGCCGCAATGCATTACGCGACAATGTCGTCGATGGAATGCCCGCCAAACCGGGAACTTTTGCACGAATGGCCGGAAGTCGTGATCTGGCGCGTCAATGCAGACCGTCTCGTATCGGCCCAGTTCCGGGCGTAGAATAGAAGCGTAGCACGACGCTGTGCCGACACACGCGGCGCGACGCCACCTAGGAGTTGGATGTGGCGAGTAGGAGAAAGCCTTCTCTGCCGTTGAACCCGTAAGCGGCTTCGTCGGGCCCTTCTGCGGGCCGGAGCACCCGCAACGACCCAAGAAATGAGCGGAATTGATGCGGCACGTTGCCGGACGGAGACGAGCAGGGTGCGTCGCTCCTTTGCGCCTATACCCGGAAAGGGGCATAGACTTTTCAGGAAGGCCCGAAGTCAGGGCCGGCGCGGAAATCGCCGCTGCCGCTTTGGCAACGCTGCCACGCTCCTGCGATTGTGCAAATCGGCCTCGCCGCTAGGAATGGTGGATGCGCGACCAGCTCGATCATTTGCCGCAAAGCGCCCAGCGCGAGCTGGCGCATGTGGTGCGTGTGCTGTTCGAGGAGTTCGAAGCAGCTCTCCGTCCCGGCACCAGCAAGTGGAGCAAGCAGGGGCGCATTTTCAAGATCGTGCTCTACGGGTCATATGCGCGCGGGGACTGGGTTTCCGATCCCGTCGGCGGTTACCAGTCCGACTATGACATCCTGATCGTCGTCAACGACGACCGGCTTGCCGATTTCGAGTTCTGGTCGGCCGCCGAAGACCGGCTGATGCGCGATGTGACGATCAACAAGTCACTGGCTGCGCCAGTCAGCTTCATTGTGCACACGCTGACCGACATAAACGCCCAGCTTGAGCGCGGGCGTCCGTTCTTTGTCGATATCGTCGAGCAGGGCATCGCGCTCTACGAGGCCGAGGGATTTGCGTTTGCCGCGCCGAGCAAGCTTCCGCCGGAAGAGGCGCGGGCCGAGGCGCAGAAGCATTTTGACGAATGGCATCTTAGCGCGACAGGGTTCGCTCGAAATGCTGGCTACGCTGTTCGCGATGGTGACAATAAGCTTGCAGCGTTTCTATTCCATCAGGCCGCCGAGCGCGCGTATCACTGCGCGTTGCTCGTCCTCACCCTTTATTCGCCCAAGTCCCACCGCCTCAATTTCCTGCGGTCGCAGTGTGAGCAGATCGCGCCGGCGCTCATCGAGGCATGGCCGCGCGGGTCAAAGTTCGAGCGGCGCTGCTTCGAGCTGTTGCGACAGGCCTATGTCAACGCCCGCTATTCCCCACACTATGCAATTACCGACGATGAGCTCGCATGGCTCGGCGAGCATGTCGCGCTTCTGCTGTCGCTGGTCGATGCCGTGTGTCGCAGCCATTTAGGCGAGAATGTGCCGAGTGGAGCTCACGACGCATAGCCGGTGCGTGCGACAGAACCCGGTTGCAGCTTATGTCCTCCCCTATGCTGGTACCCGATCCCCATCCCGGCATTGACGCTCTGACCTATGGCCGGGTGGCGCCTTCAAAACCATCGGCCACCGCTATTTTCCCCAGGCCTCACGGGCCTTCCTCGCGGCAAACAAAATAGCGTTGTCTTTCCGGTCGTCCACTGACGTTCCCGCCTGCGGTTCGAAGGCGCCTTGCCCCGGCCATTTGTGGTCGGCGTCGCCGGGAACAGGTCCCGGTCACGAACAAGGAAAGACAAGGACATGGCTGCCATCGGATATGTCACCAGGACCGACACCGGCTCGTTCAAGGGCCTGCTCAATACCCTCACCATCAAGGCCGACATCGAGATCGTCCCCAACACCCAGAAAGCCAACGACGTTCAGCCCGATTACCGCGTCGTTGCAGGCAGCGTCGAGATCGGTGCTGCGTGGAACCGCCGCTCGGAGACGACCGGTCGCGACTATGTCTCGCTGAGCCTGGCCGCACCCGAGTTCGGACCGCGCAGGCTCTACGCCAACCTCGGCCGTGCACCGGGGAACGATGACAATCGCTTCGCGATCATCTGGAACGCGGCTGACTGAGAATTCGGCCCGGCCTCGCAAGAGGTCGGGCCGGTTCGTCCTAGCACATCGCCGATCAAGCGTTATCCCGTGCTGCGACCTCAGTCGCGCATCAACAGCGCGAGCAGTGCCGGGTTCACGAACAGGCGCTCGCGACCGGCCTTGCGTTCTTCAAGCAGTCCGATCGACACCAGCGTCTTCAGATATGTGGATGCCGATTGCCGCTGCGCGATACCAGCCTCGACCAGATTGCTGATCCGGCAATAAGGTTGCGCGAACACCAGTTCGGCGAGCTCGCGGCTATAAATGCGCGGCGCGCTCTTGCGCATCGCCGCCGCCGTTCGATCGAGCAGGAGCCGAATGGCTCTGATCCTCGCGCTCGTCCAGCGAGCGGTTTCGCCGACCGCATCGATCAGGAAGAGGAGCCACGGTTCCCAGTCGGCTTTGACCGTAACCCCGAGCAGCAAGCGGTAATAATCGTTTTTGCGGCGGATGATGGCTCGGCTCAGATACAGCACCGGGATATCGAGCAACCCCTGTTCGACCAGGAACAGCAGGTTGATGACGCGCCCCGTGCGACCATTGCCATCGGTAAACGGATGGACCGCCTCGAACTGGTAATGCTGCACCGCCAGCCGGACGAGCGGATCGACGTCGTCGGTCGCGTGGATATAGGTTTCCCAGTTGCCGAGCAGATCGCGGATCAGACTTTCACCTTCGGGCGGCGTGTAGATTATCTTACCAGTCCGGTCGTTGGCGAGCGCCGTTCCCGGCGTCGTGCGGACGTCGATTTCGCCGCCCTTGATCGTTCGGCAGATGTCCACCGCCGTCCGTGTGGACAAGGGGCGCTCCGACAGACTCCGATATCCGTCAGCAAGGGCGGTGCGGTAGCGCAGCGTTTCCTTGGTTGCGGCATCGGCTCCCGCATCGGACGGCGTGCCTGCGAACCGGAACAGCTGATCGCCGGTCGTGACGATGTTTTCGATTTCCGAACTGGCCCGCGCTTCGAGCAGCGGGATGCTGTTGATGAGGATGGCTTGATCGGGGATCAGATCGCCCAGCGCTTTCAGTTCGGCGAGCGCGGCGCGCGCGCCAATGCAGGCCTTCAGCACGGCACGCGATTCCAGCGCAGGCGCTGGCGGAAGCGTCGGCAGATCGTTATAGGGACGGGCGGCGTCGAACTTCATATGTCGATATCTAGTCAAATCATCGACATATTCAACCGATAAGTCGATGGCATCGACATTTGCGGCTTAGGCAGCTGGCATCAGCCGTTGTCGAACATGCCCGCAAATTCCTTGTCGGCGAAGTAGCGCAGTTTCCTGACGATGAGCGGGTTCTCGCCGACGCGCATGAGCAGCAGCGTCTCGGGTTTGAGTTTCATGATCTCGTTCGGGTCCATGAGGTTGCGAGCGGCGAAATGCCGGGTTTTGCTGAGGGTGCGGCCACGGTCCTTGAGCGTCACATCCTTCTCGCTCTGCGCATCCGTCTCGTAGGCGATGGTCTCGCGTCCCAGAGTCTTCGAAAGCATGTCGGCGGTGTCAAAGTCGTTGACCCCGAATGCCTGGACGACACCGGCGTTCGAAAGGAACGTGCCCGAGGCTGTTCCGTAGATGCTGCGCAATTGATGAATATCTTGCAGGATCGGCCAGAGCTGCAGACCGTAGCCCGCCATCAGGCCCATTGCGCGCTCAACGGGTTGGAGCCGGCCCAGCGCTGCAAACTCATCGAGCAGGAACAGCACCGGGCGTGAGGGTTTGACGGACGACCGCGCCAGTTCATTGATGGCCTGCGCCACGAGCAGGCGCAGCCAGCGCGAGTAAGTGTCGAGCCGGTCGGGCGGCAGGATCAGGAACACCGTCGCTACATCGTCCTTCAGATCGGCGAAGCTGAAGTCGGACCCTCCCACCACTTGCGCGATGCGCGGACTGTCGAGAAAATGGGTGTGCCGCTGTGCTGCCGAAAGCACGCCTGCCGCTTCGCGGTGCGATTTGCTCAGCTGTCGATTTGCCGCGCGCGCAATCAATCCGCCAGCGCCGTCGCTGGCCTGCATCACCGCCAGCAGTGCGGTGAAGTCGTCGGGCGCAAGGGTCAGATAGTCCCGAACGCTGGTGAGAGTGCGGTGCGCAGGTTCATCATGGCAGCAGACGTAGAGGATGATGCCTGAAATCAGCGCCCTGGCTTCCTCGTTCCAATGCGCTTCGACCTCGTTCTCGTCGAACACCAGCGCATCGGCGAGCGTCATCGCGTCTTCTGCCAGATCGACGCTGTCGGCCTCGAGCCGGTCGAGCGGATTGTAGCGCGCTGTTGGCCGCCCGGAGATGCCGAACGGATCGAGGCAGTGAACCGGGCCGAAGGCTTCGCGTGCCCGCATGGTCACACGGGCGTTCTCGCCCTTGGGGTCGATACAGACGATCGAGCGATCGGCGGTCAAGAGATTAGGAATGATCGTGCCGACGCCCTTGCCGGAGCGCGTCGGGGCGATGGTCAGGAGATGGGCAGGCCCGTCATAGCGGAGCAACCGTCCACCGCGCGCGCGCCCGATCAGTAGATCGCCGCCGTTTGTCGCCAGCGCATTGACGTCGGCGCGTGATCCGAACCGCGCCGAGCCGAGTGTGGTATCGTCGGGGCGTAAGACGACCTTGAGAAAGATCGCACCCAGCCACAGCGCGATGCCGCCAATCAGGATCAGCCAGAATATCCCGTGGGAGGACGACACCATCCACAGGACGATCAGCAGTCCGGCAAAGGCAAGGAGAAGAACACCGCGCAGAGTCTCCATGACCGGTCAGTCTTTCACGGCGGCAGCATCTGTCGAAGCTTCAGCTTCCGCGCCGAAAGCCCGTTTACCCCGGCGCTTCCACAACGCCAGCGTCGCTGCGCCCTCAGCATCAGCGGCACGACCCGCAAGATCGAGCATCGCGCCATAGAGCGTGGCGCGGTCGTCATCGGCGAGTTCGACCAGTCCCGATTTCTGGACGAGGCCGCCGAGCTCGATGAGGTGGCGTGTTCGTGCCCGTCGCGCCATGACCCAGTCCCTTTTATCGAACCAGCGCTGTCCCGATTCAGCGCGTCTTGTCGCTGCCTGTATTTTCACGAGCGCGCGGTCGGCCGCCTCCAGCGCTTCCCTCAGCTTTACGTGCGCGCCGTTGAAAGAACGCGGCGCCTGTCGCTGCCCACGCCTCCCTTGTGCCGGCGTCTTTCGACGCAACCGCGGCCAGGAGTACGCCCGCCAGCGTTTTTGTGTCGAGCGCGTCTGCACCGGTTGCCGCTACTAGCGCGCCCAGCTGCTCGACCTTGCGGGCCTTGAGTGCTCGTGCTTTGGCAGCGAGCGCTTTTAGCTCTGCATCATAGTCGCGGACTCTTCGCATAGCGGTTCCTTCCTCTATAGCGCTTGACCGTTACGGCATATCGCTCAGTTTGCAGCACTACAACGACATCACTGGCCGACGCGCATTCAGTCCATTTCCGGTCTCGCAGAGTATCGGTAATGGCGCGCTTATACGTTGTTGCCAACGTCGCGTGTAAGTGAAAGATTGCTGTCGTCATGGCGATCTACCATTTCTCCGCCAGTGTCGTTTCCCGCGCCAATGGCTCGAGCGCGGTTGCATCGGCTGCCTACCGCGCGGCTGAATGCCTCACCGACGAACGCCTTGGCCGTGACCATGACTTCACCAACAAGGCTGGCGTCGTTCACTCCGAGGTGATGCTGCCGGACGGTGCGCCGGAACGTCTCGCAGACCGTGCAACGCTGTGGAATGCCGTCGAGGCGGGCGAGGTCAGGAAGGACGCGCAGCTCGCGCGCGATGTCGAGTTCGCCATTCCCCGCGAGATGACCCAGCACGGCGGCATCGCGCTGGCACGCGATTTTGTCGCGCGCGAGTTTGTGGCGAGAGGCATGATCGCCGACTTGAATGTCCATTGGGACAAGGGCGAGGATGGCAGTCCCAAGCCCCATGCCCATGTCATGTTGTCGATGAGGGAAGTCGGTCCCGATGGCTTTGGTCAGAAGGTTCGGGACTGGAACAGTACGGCGCTTCTGAAAGAATGGCGCGAGGCATGGGGTACCCACGTCAATGTCCGCATGGCTGAGCTTGGTCTTGAGGCTCGTATCGATCACCGTACCTTGGAAGCGCAGGGCATCCCGCTCGAGCCGCAACACAAGATCGGCGCGGCAGGATCCAGGCGTGCGGGTGCGGGCGAGGATGCCGAGCGTGCCGACGATCATAGGCGGATCGCACGCGAGAATGGCGCGAAGATCATTGCGGAGCCTGCGATTGCGCTGAACGCGATTACGCATTCGCAAGCGACGTTTACGATCCGCGATCTTGCCCAATTCGCGTTCCGGCACAGCGATGGCAAGGATCAGTTCGATCGCGTCCTGGCCTCGCTGCGTGGATCGCCTGAGCTGGTCGCGCTGGGGAGGGATGGGAAGGATCAGGAACGGTTCACGAGCCGTGACATGATCGCGGTCGAAGAGCGGCTGGGCCTGTCGGCGTCGATGCTGGCGACGAGAGAGCGCCACGCCGTCGCAGGCCGGCACTGCGATGCTGCGCTGGAATCGGCGGCGGGGAGCGGCCTCAACCTGTCGGGCGAGCAACGCGATGCGTTCGAACATGTGACGGCTGCGCGCGACCTGGCATCGGTGGTCGGCTACGCCGGGAGTGGGAAGTCAGCGATGCTTGGCGTCGCGCGCGATGCGTGGGAGCGCGAGGGCTACACTGTACGCGGTGCATCCCTCTCTGGCATCGCTGCTGAAAATCTCGAAGCGGGCTCGGGGATTGCATCGCGGACGATTGCGAGTCTCGAATATCAGTGGAACCAGGGACGCGACCTGCTGAGCGAGCGCGACGTGCTTGTGATCGACGAGGCCGGCCTGACCGGCACGCGTCAGATGGAGCGGGTACTATCGGCGGCACGTGACGCTGGCGCGAAGGTCGTGCTCGTTGGCGATCCTGAGCAGCTGCAGGCGATCGAGGCGGGCGCGGCGTTCCGCTCGCTGGCCGAAGCCCACGGCGCGGTCGAGATCACCGAGATCCGCCGCCAGCGTGAGGACTGGCAGCGCGGGGCGACGCGGGCGCTCGCAACAGGGCGGACGGGCGAGGCCATTCATGCCTATGATGGAAAAGGCATGGTCCACGTCGCTGACACGCGCGAGGCAGCGCGGGCCGAGCTCATTGGGGGTTGGAATCGCGGCCGCGCGCATGATCCGGGTAAGAGCCGGATCATCCTAACCCATACCAATGCCGAGGTGCGCGACCTGAACGTCGAGGCTCGCGAGAAGCTTCGTTCCCGCGGAGAGCTCGGCACCGACGTGGCGATCAAGGCCGAGCGCGGTGGCCGTGAGTTTGCGATCGGCGACCGGCTGATGTTCCTGCGCAACGAGCGCGGCCTGGGCGTGAAGAACGGCACGCTGGGAACGGTGGAGAGCGTGTCGCCCGAACACATGGATGTGCGCACCGACGATGGACGCAGCGTTTCGTTCGACCTCAAAGACTATGCTCATGTCGATCACGGCTATGCCGCGACGTTCCACAAATCGCAGGGTGTAACGGTCGATCAGGCACATGTGCTGGCAACCCCGGGGATGGATCGGCATTCGACCTATGTTGGCCTCACACGGCACCGTGATGGCGTGCAGCTACATTTCGGGCGCGATGATTTTGCGGATCAGAGCAGGCTTGTCCGCACCCTTTCGCGCGAGCGGGCGAAGGATATGGCGAGCGACTATCCGCGGCCCGAGCAGGCAGCGCGCACGTTCGCCGAGCGGCGCGAGTTCCGGTTTGGCGAAGTTGCCCGCGATATGGTCGCCAAGGCGCAGGGGTTGTTTCCAGAGCCTGACCGGCTTGCGGCCTTGCGGGGTCGTCTCGACAAGGCGCTGGGGCGTGAGCCGTCAGCAGCGCCCGACGCTGAGCGCGCGACCAACAAGGAGCCGGGGCAGCATCGCGGCAGCAATGCCGCAGCGATCCGCCTGCGCGCGCGCATGGCCGAGCTGGGGCTGAAGACGCGAAAGGATGATGAGCGGAATCGTGACCGTACTAAGGATCGCGACCGTGGAGGGCCAGGTCGATGAACGCTACGCTCAACGATCCGCAGTTGGCGATGCTGATGGACTGGAAGGCCGCGCACCCCGGTCAGTGAATATCCCGCGCTGCTCGCCAACGGGGCAGCCTGCTCAAGCTTCCTGCTAATGGCAATAACGGCGTGGATTTGCGACGGACAGCGAACGAATTCGTCAGATTGAAGCCAAGGTCGTCGATCGGCTTGTCCGGCGGGAAATCTGGGATGATCTGTTAGCCGCCAAACTCCACGTCCTGTTGGCGGATCGCGAATTCCCGCTGCCGTTGATCGGAGCCGAAG
>JACDGO010000537.1 GCA_013821585.1 Sphingomonadaceae bacterium | reverse complement strand
GTCGCGACCACCGGAGGCGGCGCGATCTCGCGCGCGGGCTTCGGGGTGCGGGTCGGTGCGCTGCGCGGCGCGGGGGTAGTCGCTGTGACGGGCGCGGGAGCAGGCACGGCGACATTCCCGGCCGCTGCCGCCGCGAGCGGTTCGCCCTGCATCGGCACGCTCGAAGGCAGGGGCGCGGCGGGCGCGGTGCGCGCGAGCGATGTGTCGATCGTCGACGGCGAGGTGCGCCGCGTCGCGATTACCGCGAGCGCGATCGACAAAATCACGAACAGGCTGGCGAGGATCGTCGTCGCGCGCGTCAGGAAATCCGCCGCGCCACGCGCCGACATCAGACCCGACGGACTTCCGCCCATGCCGAGCCCGCCGCCCTCCGAACGCTGCATCAAAATCACCGCGACGAGGATCGCGGCGATCAGGGCGTGGACGACGAGCAGGAAGGTGAACATGTTTGTGGGTGCGCCGACTTCGTAAGATTAGGGAAGCGCGCGCCTCTAGCGGAGCGCGCCCGCGGTATCAACCGCGGCGGCCGCCTCGACAATCGGCACGAACTCCGCCGCCGTCAGGCTCGCGCCGCCGACGAGCGCGCCATCGACATTCTCGACCGCGAGCAATTCCGCCGCGTTCGCGGGCTTGACCGATCCGCCGTAGAGGATGCGCACGTCATCGCCGACGATCTTCCGGATCGCGGCATGCATTTCGGCGACGTCGTCCACGGAGGGTGTCCGCCCAGTGCCGATCGCCCACACCGGTTCATAGGCGACGACGATCCGGTCGACGATGCCGGGAAGCGACGCGGCGAGTTGCGCGGTCACCGTCGCCACCGCGTCGCCGGCGTCGCGCTGGGCCAGCGTCTCGCCGACGCAGACGATCGGCGTCAGCCCGGCAGCGATCGCCGCTTCGGCCTTGGCGCGGACCTCGGTGTCGGTCTCGTGGTTGTCGGTGCGACGCTCGCTGTGTCCGACGATGACCATCGCGGCGCCGGCCTCGGCGAGCATCGCCGCCGAGACGCAGCCGGTGTGCGCGCCGGATTCCTTCATGTGGCAATCCTGCGCGCCGATTGTCGCCCCGCGCGCAGTCGCGGGCGCGATCAGCGTGAAGGGCGGAAAGACCGCGACATCGACGTTCGCGGGCACGGCGGCGGCGATCACGTCGATCTCGTCCAGCGCCGCCACGCTCCCGTGCATCTTCCAGTTCCCGGCGATCAGCTTGCGTCGTGTCATGCGCGCGCTCTATGGGGCGGGCGTTTCCAGCTCAAGGGCCGTCCATGCTTTCCTTCTTTCGTCGAGCCCTGTCCTCGCCGCTGATCATCGGCCTGCTCGGCCTGATCGCGATCGCGTTCATCATCACCGGCGTCGGCACGCCGAGCGGGCTCGGCGCGCTGCGCGGCGGCGGCGACGGAACGACGGTCGCGACTGTCGGCGGACGGAGCATCGGCGAAGCCGAAGCCGCGCGTCGCGCCCAGCTCCAGCTCGAATCCGCGCGCCAGCAGCAGCAAGGTCTCGACATGACCGCGTTCGTCGCATCGGGCGGAATCGAGCAGACCGTCGACCAGATGATCAACGCGCGCGCGATCGAGGCGTTCGCGCAAAGTCAGGGCATGGTCGCGAGCAAGCGTCTCGTCGACGGCGCGATCGCGAGCATCCCGGCGTTTCAAGGCCCCTCGGGCGCGTTCGACCGCACGACCTTCCTGACCGCGCTCGCGCAGCGCAAAATCCCCGAAAGCCAAGTGCGCCAGGACTTCGCGCGCGAGGCGATGACGCGCGCGTTGCTGCTCCCCGTCGCCGGCGCGGCCGGGGCGCCGCGCGCGCTGGTTAAGCCTTATGCCGCGCTTCTCCTCGAAGCGCGCAGTGGCCAGCTCGCGACCGTGCCGAGCACCGCGTTCGCGAGCGCCGCGCCGCCGTCCGATGTGGATGTCGCCGCCTTCTACACCCGCAACGTCGCCCGTTATACGCTGCCCGAGCGGCGCATCGTCAAATATGCGCTGTTCGATCGTAGCCGCTTCGAG
>JACDGO010000536.1 GCA_013821585.1 Sphingomonadaceae bacterium | reverse complement strand
CATTCATGCTGAGCATGCGCAACGCTGACGCCTGGACGATCTTGATCGCGGCCGCGGCCATTTCGCCGACGCCCTCGACTCGCATCAGCGCGTCGGCGTCGGCGGTCAAATCCCGCGATTCCTCCGAATTCGCGCACCAGCGCCTTGGCGATGGGCTTGGTGTCTCCCCTGCGGATCGCCAGTCCCAGCAGATATTCAATTAGTTCGTAATCGAGGAGATCTTCACCGCCGCCATCGAGCAACCGTCCGCGCAAGCGTGAGCGGTGCCCTGCGGCGTCGGGGGGCGCTTCTGACATTGCCGTCCTGCTAATCCGAGCTCGGGCTCCGCGCAATTGCGCTTGCCCGCCGCGCCCGAAGGGGGTTGTTACGCGTTCGGATGGCAATGACGGGCGAGGCCGAAGCGAAGCGCGGGGTGCGCGCGTGGCAAATCGTCGCGGCCGTGCTCGCGCTCGTGACGCTCGCCGCCCTGATCGCCTGGACGCAGCGCAAGCCACTCGCGCAAGGCGCGCTCGATCGGGCGCTTGCCGCGCGCGGTGTGCCGGCGCGCTATCGCATTGCGTCGATCGGCCTGCGTTGGGAACGGATTGAGCATGTCATCATCGGGGATCCGCGCGATCCGGACCTCACCGCCGACTGGGCGGAGCTGCGGTTGTCCGCGGGGCTCGGCGGCGTCACGGCGACGGCGATTCGCGCGGGCGGGGTGCGGTTGAAGGGGCGGCTGGTTAACGGAACGCTGCGTCTCGGCGCGCTTGACCGGTTGCTGCCGGCGCCATCCGGCAAGCCTTTCACGCTTCCCGACCTCGATGTCGATCTGAGCGATGCGCGGATGCGCCTCGACACGCCATACGGGCAAGTCGGCATGCGTCTTGACGGCGCGGGCAGCCTCGCCGGTGGATTTCGCGGCAAGCTCGCCGCGATCGCGCCGCGGTTCGCGGCAGGCGGATGCGAGGGCGAGCGAGTCACCGCCTTTGCCGACATCGCGATCGCCAATCGCAGCCCGCATTTGACCGGACCTGCCCGCGCCGAATTGCTGACCTGTTCGGGAACGAAGCTGTTGTGCCCTGCGATGGCGATCGATGCCGGCTTGGCCGAAGCGCTCGACCGCTGGCGGGGAGGCGCGACGATCGAGGCGGCGCGTCTGTCAGGGCCAGTGACGCTCGAGCAAATCGGCGGCTCGATCACTTTCGCGGGCGCCGCGCGGGACACCCTCGGCACGATCAGGTTGAAGGCAGCGACTGCCGTACTCGCCGCGAATCGTGCGCGAGATCTGTCGATCGACGGCCATTATCGGCTGCGCTCGGGCGTGAATTTCGAGGGGAGAGCAGCAGCGCTGGTTACACCCGATTCCGCTTTCGCCGCATCGCTCACCCGCGCCGCGAAGGGGGCAACGGCTACCCCGGCCGCTCCATTGCTGCGCCAACTCGCCGCTTCTGCCGTTGCCGCCCGCGACTTGACGGTCAACGCCGACATCAGTGTTTCGCGGAATGCGCTCGCGATCGCCCGTATCGTCGCATCGTCGAAAAGCGGCGCGGTGCTCCATGTCGAGGGCGCGCAGGGGCTTCGGATCGGCGCGCAAGGATTCTTTGCCGATACGGAAGGGAGGCTGTCGGGCGGCGGTTTCCCGGCGGTCGCGGCGCAATTCCGTCGCTTAGCAAACGGCGAAACACGCGGGATCGCCCGCGTCGCGCCCTATGCCTCGGGTGGCGCGAAGCTCGTTCTGACGACGGTGAGCTTCGCCGCGAGCCCGGCGGGAGCGATGCGCATCGCGGCGACCGCGACGTTCGACGGGCCGCTCGGCGACGGCCGTGTCGAGGGGTTGCGTGCGCCGATCCTCGCGCTGGTCGGCTCGCGCGGCACGGTCGTCGTCAATCCCGGCTGCGCGCCGCTCGCGTTTCGTTCGCTCGCGATCTCGGGCCTCGTGCTGAATCCGGCGACGCTCGCGCTGTGCCCGCAAGGCGGTGCGATGATCCGCGTCGCGGGCGGGCGGCTGTCGGGCGGTGCGGCGA
>JACDGO010000535.1 GCA_013821585.1 Sphingomonadaceae bacterium | reverse complement strand
CCACGATAGTGTGATGTGGCCGTTTCCACGGCAAACGAAGCAGAGTAGCGCCAGTCCTCGCTCAAAAACGAGGGTTCAATGACGGCGCTAGCCCATCTTATTCAGCCGGTCTGCAATTTGACTGACGGTTGTGGCGCAAAGCCTTGAGCTTGCGTAGGGAATGGGTGTCGAATCAATCCTGCGCGCGTCGCGCCTCACAGCCACACCCGCCATGACCGACGATAACCATCTGGTCTTCAGCCTGCCATCCGTTTCACGCAAGAAAGTCACAGCCGCGTTTGATGGAGGGCGGCTGTCCTCCGACAGCGGTGTGATGCTGCTCGCACTTGCTGAGCGCCAGCGCAAAGTTGCCGCTACGCTCGCGGCTCACATTGCCGATCGTCGCGATGCTTCGCACATCACGCACACGGTCGCGGATGTGTTACGCGCCCGCATGCTGGCGATCGGCTGCGGCTATCCCGACGGCAACGACTTCGACCGGCTGCGCCACGATCCTGCGTTCAAACTGGCATGCGGACGCCTGCCCGACACTGGCAAGGACCTCTGCTCGCAGCCAACCATCTCGCGCTGGGAGAACGCGCCGACGCTACGGGAGATCATCCACCTGACCTACGCACTGGTCGATATCTGGTGCAGGAGCTACCAGAAGCCGCCCAAGTCTGTGGTCCTGGACATCGACGACACGGTCGATGTTGTGCACGGCCACCAGCAGCTGGCGCAATGGAACGCCCATTATGATGAGCGCTGCTTCCTGCCGATCCATGTCTACGATGCATCCACGGGTGCTCCGGTTGTTGTGATCCTGCGTCCTGGCAAGACGCCGTCGGGTGTGGAGGTTCGCAAGCTTCTCAGCCGCCTGATCGGACGCATCCGCCGGCACTGGCCCGATACCCGCATCACCATCCGCGGCGATAGCCATTACGGCCGCGAGGAGGCGATGACGTGGTGCGAGAACGATGGTGTCGACTACATTTTCGGGCTCGCCGGCAATGTCGTGCTTGACCGCCTGGTCGAACCCGCCGCCGATGACATCCGGGTGCGCCGGGCCGAAAGCCAGGCCGAGGTGCTGCGCGGCTTTGCAGAGACGCGCTACGCGGCCAAGTCATGGGACAAGGAGCGGCGGGTCGTGGCCCGGATCGAAGCCAGCGCCAGCCATGCCGATGACATGCTGCGCCGAGGCATCGATATCCGCTACGTCGTCACGGCACTGCAGGAGAGCGATGCCGAGCATATTTATGAGACGGTCTACTGCGCCCGTGGACAGGCCGAGAACCTCATCAAGCAGCATAAGGCGCAACTTTCATCCGATCGCACCAGTTGCCGATCGCCGATCGCCAACCAGATGCGTCTGATCCTGCACACCGGTGCCTACTGGCTGTTGCTCGACCTGCGTGCGGCGGTCCCGAGTTGGAACCCGCTGCGACACACCGAGTTCGCCACCATCCGTCTGTCCCTGCTCAAGATCGCCGGCCGTATCATCGAGACGGCAAGCCGCGTTCGCGTTGCACTCGCCTCATGTTGCCCCGAAGCCGAGACCTTCAGCCTCGTCGCGCTCAAGCTGCAACCCTCCGGACCATAAGCCAGCGGGGCGCAGATGCCCCGCGAGCCACGACCCATTCACCCCCACGTGTCGACAGCGTCCTCGATCCAACCAATCCGCCGACGACAAGGCGCGCGGAACAAACAAACGCGTCTCGCGGAATAGCCTTCAGATCAGGCGCTCGCGTGCATAAGATGGGCTAGTGAGTCGCCCGTTAATAAGCCGGATTGAGAACTGATCGGCTTGCAACGGCGTGCACGAGCGCTGCCAGGATCAGGCAAAAAAGGGCTCTGAGCCAGGCGAGGATGCGTCAGGAGTTATAGCCGACGGCGGTGAGGACGGCGTTAGCGGCATCGCCGTCGCGGCCTTTGAGATAGCAGCGACCGAGGTGGCCTTCGGCCTTCATGTGGCCGATCACGGGCTCGATGGCGGAGCGGCGTCGCAACTCGCGTTTGATGGCGCCGAAGACCCCG
>JACDGO010000534.1 GCA_013821585.1 Sphingomonadaceae bacterium | reverse complement strand
AAGGCCAAGAAGGTCGCGCTCGTCGCCGTGGCGAGAAAGCTCGTCATCCTCGCCAATACGATCGTCAGCGAAGATCGACTTTGGCAGCCAAAGACCGCTTGACGTTCAAGACAGATGCTCTCTCTTCCAGAGAGGGGCGTTCCCCGCTAACTCCCGGCGATGGACCTGTCCCCGCTTCGCATCGCGCTGTTTAGCGGCAATTATAATTTCGTGAAGGACGGCGCGAACCAGGCGCTCAATCGCTTGGTCGGCTTTCTTCTCGCGAACGACGCCGCGGTGCGGGTCTATTCGCCGGTTACGGACACGCCGGCCTTCCCGCCGACCGGCGACCTCGTCGGTGTGCCGTCGATTCCGTTTCCCGGCCGCCCCGAATACCGGATGGTGCTGGCGGTTCCGCCGCGCGTGCGGCGCGACCTTGCGCGCTTCGCGCCGAATATCGTCCATGTCTCGGCGCCCGAGCAGCTCGGGCATTACGCGGTCGGCTATGCGCGCCGCCGCGACATTCCCGCGGTCGCCTCGGTCCACACCCGCTTCGAGACCTATCCGCGCTATTACGGCCTCGCCTTCCTCGAACCTGTGCTGACCGCGATCATCCGGCGCTTCTATCGCCGCTGCGACGCGCTCGTCGCGCCGTCCGAATCCTTCGCGCAGATTTTGCGCGACCAGCGCATGAACTACGACGTCGGCATCTGGTCGCGCGGTATCGACCAGGCGCAGTTCAACCCCAACCGCCGCAGCCTCGAATGGCGGCGTTCGCTCGGCGTCGGCGATGACGAGGTTGTGATCGGCTTCCTCGGCAGGGTCGTGATGGAAAAAGGGCTCGACGTCTTCGCCGAGACGATCGACCGTCTCGAGGCGCGCGGCGTGAAGCACCGCGTCCTCGTCGTCGGCGACGGACCCGCGCGCGAATGGTTCGCGCGACGCCTGCCGAGCGCGGTCTTTACCGGGTTCCAGGGCGGCGCGGACCTGGCGCGCGCGGTCGCGTCGATGGACATATTCTTCAACCCTTCCGTGACCGAGACCTTCGGCAACGTCTCGCTCGAAGCGATGGCGTGCGGGATCCCCGTCGTCGCCGCGCTCGCGACCGGCAGCGACACTTTGGTGGTCGACGGCGTCACGGGTCGGCTGGTTCGCCCCGGCGCGATCGCTGCCTTCGCCGACGCGCTCGGCGGCCTGTGCCAGGACGCGGAACGGCGCGCGGCGATGGGAGCGGCCGGCGTAGGTGAAGCGGAGCGCTACGATTGGGACCGGATCAACGCGAGCGTCGCCGAAACCTATCTGCGCGTCATCCGCAACCGCGCGCTGGGCGGCGGACCGCCGCGAACGAGCCCGGTGCCGTAGGTTGCTTCTACACCGCAGGTCCGATAAACAGAGACCGGACCCGGAGCGACCAAATGACCTATATGGCAAAAGTGATCAACGGTGGAAAAGTCGTGCTTCCGGCCGATTTGCGCCGCGAACTCGGCCTCGAAACCGGCGATCACGTCATCTTCGAGCAGACCGAGAACGGCGTTGTAATGAAGACCCACGCACAGGTGATCCGCGAAATTCAGGATCAGTTGCGACCCTTTAAACGGCCCGGAGCCAGTGAAGTTGACGCCCTTATCGCCGAGCGACGGGCCGAGAACGCAAAAGAGGAAGCCGAGGTCGCGGAGATGCTGGCTCGCCGCGCAAAATGATCGTGTTCGATACCTCGGCGGTCATGGCGATCTTATTCGAAGAGCCAGGCGGGGATATTGCTTTGGCCGCATTTCCGGAGGGCATATTGTGTACCGCGAACGCGACCGAAGTGATCTCCCGGCTTATCGATGCAGGAGAAACTCCCGACCGCGCGGTGCGCGTGCTTACAAGATTGCGATTGCCGATTATCCCGTTCGACGCGGCGCTCGCGATCGATGCCGGGCTGTTGCGTGCCACGACACGATCGGGCGGGCTGTCTCTGGGAGATCGCGCATGCATCGCCCTTGCGCGTGCGCGTAGCCTGCCGGTTTTGACGGGCGACCGCATCTGGGCGG
>JACDGO010000533.1 GCA_013821585.1 Sphingomonadaceae bacterium | reverse complement strand
CAACAGCGCATCGCCATCATGTTCCGCCCACAGTGGGAGGCGCCGGAGCCCGCCGGGGATGAGCGCAACCAACGCTAGAACGTTTCAGCGGGCGCGCCCATCCCCGAGCCAGCCGCACAAAACCGCGTAACGAATCAGGTCGGCGCGGCTTTGGAGCCCGAGCTTATCCATGGCGCGGGCCTTGTAGGTTTCGAGCGTGCGCGGGCTCAGCCCGAGTTGCGTGGCGATCTCTTTCATGGTTTGGCCTTGCGCGAGAAGCCGCACCACTTCCTCTTCGCGCGAGCTCAGCCTCGATTTCGCTCCGCGGGGGGGAAGAGCGTGGCGAGCAGAATTTTGCGAGCGCGCCGTTGCGGGTGACTGCGATCGGATCGGAAAAGTAGGTTCGTGGGCAGACTGCCCCCTTACCCCCAGATCGAATTGAGCTGATATCGAGCTCAGTTGAGCATTGGTCTGTGAGCGCGTCGGAGCATCCAGCGACCTCCGGAGCGCAGGAGTCTGGCCGGGAAAAGGATTGCGGCACGTCGAATCCAGCTTGAGCGCCAAGCAGCGATCGCGGGGATCTCGGCGGCAACCCATCGGCGCATCAGGTTGTACGCCAACAGCTTGATGAGAAACGCAGCCTCGTTGGCACCGAAGGATGAAGTCGAGACCTTGCCGATGCCGAATCCGTTTTTCAACTCAGCGATGAGCGGCTCGATGCCCGCGCGGTCGTCGTAGACGCGCGCCAGGTCGTCGATGTCTCGGTCGACGTCGTTGGTGACGTAGAATTGCACGGAGAGATCCAGGCCTTCCCACAAGCAAACCTGGCGTCCGCTGTCGCGCTCGTTGGTGCGGATAGCGATCACGCGGTAGCGCCCCGGTGGCCAGTCCTCGCGCTGAAAGTCGAGCTCGGCGGCTTGGCGCGAAGGGACGCCATCGGCGTCGGAATCGACCGTGTGCCAGCGCGTCATCTGCATCACCGCGCCGAGCAGGTTGGGCGTTTGCTTGGCTTTGACAACGAACAGCGCTTTTCGGTTGTCGATGGCGGCAAGCAGCGCGGCGCAGTCGCCGCCGGCGTCGATGCGAACCGTGATGATGGCATCGCGGCCCGCTGCTTCGCGGGTACGATCGAGCCACTGCTCAACGTCTTCGACGTCAGCCTCACCAAGCGAGGTGTCACCAGAGCGCAGCCGCGCGCCAAGCACGGTGTCGGTCTCGGCGATGCGAGCGAGGATCGGGTGGTAGCTGGGGCGACCGTGATAGCGAGGATTGCTGCCCGGCAGTGCTCCTTCTTGGTGACCAAAGAGCGGCATGACCGTGGTGTCGATGTCGACGGTCACGCGTTCCGGACGGCGCTCTCGCAGCAGCCGCAAACCGTGATCGGCAACGACCGCCTCGAGCTGCTCGCGCTCGTCCGGTCCGAAGCGCCGCAGATCATCGTAGAGCGCATCGACGCTCGGCACGGCCCCGCCGGCCAAGTGCTCGAACAACGGGTCGTTGGCGAGCCACTCGAAGTCGAACACGCGCTGCGCTCCGACCATTGCTGCGTCAATAAGCAACTGGATCTGGGTGTGCATCGGATAGACGACCTGCTTGCCAGTCTTGAGATGACCGAAGTCTCGGGCAAGCTGGCGGCCCAACCCCTCGCGCTGCGCAAAGGCGTTGAAGTCCACCAGCCCGCCGACCCCCGACAGGCTCGGATCGTCAGCGCCCCGCTTCAACTCCCGCACATCGGCGCGCCGAACTCGACGACCCGATGCTTGCCAGTCCCAGCCCGGTGCCCTCTTGCTTCCCAGCGTCGCTCGTCGCACCTTCTGGGTGCCCGGCGCGTTTGGTGTTTTTGTCATTGCAAACGGAGCAACGAACGAGCCGGGCACCAAATTCCCGATCGTTGCGCGATCACGAAGCTAGCGAACGTGCTCGCCGCTACGACATGGAGCGAAATCGAGGTTCAGTCTGCGCGCGAGCTGAGCCAGAAGCTGTCGCAGTTCTCAGGCCATCAGGAGAGCGTGCGGCTCGCGCCGCTGTCCCACCTGACCG
>JACDGO010000532.1 GCA_013821585.1 Sphingomonadaceae bacterium | reverse complement strand
CTCGACGCGAAGGCAGCCGAACTGGTCGCGGCGATGGTTGGCGAGATCGGCGCGACCGAGGGCTGGGCGCGGTTCAACCTGATGCTGGCTTCGGGGATGATCCGCGAGGCGGCGGCACTGACGACGCAGATCGGCGGCGAGGTTATCCCGTCCGACAAGCCGGGCTGCATCGCCTTGGCGCTGCGCGAGCCGGTCGGGGTGATCCTGGGCATCGCGCCGTGGAACGCACCGATCATCTTGGGCGTGCGCGCGCTGGCGATGCCGCTGGCGTGCGGCAATACGGTGGTGCTCAAGGCTTCCGAGCAATGCCCGCGCACCCACCAGCTGATCGTCGAGGCGTTGTCCGACGTGCTGCCCGAGGGGGTCGTTCAGATCGTTACCAACGCGCCGGCTGATGCCGCCGATATCGTCGGCGCACTGATCGATCATCCGGCGATCCGCCGGGTGAATTTCACCGGCTCGACTCATGTCGGAAGGATCATCGCCAAGCGCTGCGCCGAGCAGTTGAAGCCGGTCCTGCTCGAGCTCGGCGGCAAGGCACCCTTCATCGTGTTCGAAGACGCCGACCTCGACGAGGCGGTGAAGGCCGCGGCGTTCGGGGCGTTCATGAACCAGGGTCAGATCTGCATGTCGACCGAGCGGATCATCGTCGTCGATGCCGTCGCCGATGCCTTCGCCGCAAAGTTCAAGGAAAAGGTCGGGACGATGGCGGTCGGCGATCCGCGCGAGGGCAAAACTCCGCTCGGCGCGGTTGTCGACCGGCGCACTGTCGATTGCGTTAAGGGGCTGATCGACGATGCACTCGCCAAAGGCGCCCAGCAGCTCGCCGGCGGCGATACCGAAGGCGTGCTGATGCCGGCGCACGTTATAGATCATGTCACCCCCGCGATGCGACTGTTCCGCGACGAGAGCTTCGGACCGGTGGTAGGCATCACCCGAGCCCGCGACGAAGCCCATGCAATCGAACTCGCCAACGACTGCGACTATGGCCTCTCGTCGGCGGTCTTCACGCGCGACACGGCGCGCGGGCTGAGGGTTGCTCGGCAGATCAAGTCGGGCATGTGCCACATCAACGGACCGACGGTGCACGACGAGGCGCAGATGCCGTTCGGCGGCGTCAAAGCGTCCGGCTACGGCCGCTTCGGCGGCAAGGCGGGCATCGACAGCTTTACCGAACTGCGCTGGATCACGATCGAGACGCAGCCCGGCCACTACCCCATTTGACCCCGATCACCGGAGCTTTTGAATGTCCCAGACCAGCAGCAATGGCGTCGTCGCCTATAATGTCGTCGACCGAATCGCGTGGGTGAGCTTCAACCGTCCCGACAAGCGCAATTGCATGTCGCCCACGCTCAACCGCGACATGATGGAAGTGCTCGACGCTCTCGAGTTCCGCGACGATGTCGGCGTGCTGGTTCTGACTGGCGAAGGCGCCGCGTGGAGCGCCGGAATGGACCTCAAGGAATATTTCCGCGAAACCGAGGCGCAGGGGTTTGGCGCCACCCGCAAGGCCCAGCGCGAGGCCTATGGCTGGTGGCGGCGGCTGCGCTGGTATCAGAAGCCGACCATCGCAATGGTCAATGGCTGGTGCTTCGGTGGCGGCTACGGTCCGCTGTTCGGTTGCGATCTCGCCTTCGCCGCCGAAGAAGCGCAATTCGGCCTGTCTGAAATCAACTGGGGCATCCTCCCCGGCGGCGGCGCGACCAAGGTCGCGGTCGAGTTACTGCCGCTTCGCAAGGCGATGTACCACGCGATGATGGGCGAAAATATCGACGGGCGCACCGCGGCCGAATGGGGGCTGGTCAACGAAGCGCTGCCGCTCGACCGGCTGAAGGCGCGTGTCACTGAGGTTGCCATGGTCCTACTCAAGAAGAACCCGGTGGCGCTCAAGGCGACCAAGGACGCGGTGCGGCGGGTCGGCGTGATGGCCTACGACGAGGCCGAGGACTATCTAATCCGCGCGCAGGAAGCCGCGAACAGCTACGACAATGACGGTCGCAAGGAAGGCATTCGCCAGTTCATCGACGAGAAGAGC
>JACDGO010000531.1 GCA_013821585.1 Sphingomonadaceae bacterium | reverse complement strand
ACCCGGACGATCGCGGTCGTCGTGTCGCCCCCCGCGTCGCGCGCGTCGAACAAATCATAAGCGACCTTGCCGCTGCACAGCACCAGCCGCTCGACATGGGCATCCTGCGGGGCAGAAGGATCGGACAGCAGCCGCCGAAAATGGCTGCCGCCGACGAAGTCCTCGGTTTTGGAAACCGCGCGCTTATGCCTGAGCAGCGACTTGGGTGTCATGATGACGAGCGGCTTGCGGAACGGCCGGTGCATCTGGCGCCGCAGGATATGGAAATAGTTCGCGGGCGTCGTGCAATTGGCGACCTGGACATTGTCGTCGGCGCAAAGCTGCAGGAAGCGTTCGAGCCGCGCCGAGCTATGCTCCGGCCCCTGTCCTTCGTAGCCATGCGGGAGCAGCAGGACGAGGCCGTTGGCGCGCAGCCACTTCGCCTCGCCGCTCACGATGAACTGGTCGATCATCACCTGCGCGCCGTTGGCGAAGTCGCCGAACTGCGCCTCCCACAGCACGAGCGTCTTGGGGTCCGCCGACGCATAGCCATATTCGAAGCCGAGCACGCCGAACTCGCTCAGCGTCGAATCGAGCACCTCGAAGCGTCCGTGCGGGACGGTCGAAAGCGGAATGAACTTGTGCTCGTCGTTCTGGTCGACCCACACCGAATGGCGCTGGCTGAACGTGCCGCGTCCCGAATCCTGCCCCGACAGGCGCACGCCGTAACCTTCGGAAAGCAGCGACCCGAACGCGAGCGCTTCGCCGGTCGCCCAGTCGAAGCCTTCGCCGCTGGCGAACATCGCGCGCTTGGCGTCGAGGATGCGGCCCAGTGTCGGGTGGATCGCCAGGCCTTCGGGCACCGTGGTCAGCGTGCGGCCGAGCCCGTCGAACAACTTCTTCTCGATCCCGGTCTCGACGTTCCTGCGCGCGGTCTCGGGATCGGCGGGCTTGTGCAGCCCGGCCCAGCGCCCGCCGAACCAGTCGGCCTCGTTCGCCTTGTAGTTCGCCGCGCCCTCGAACGCGCTTTCGAGCATCGCCGAGAAATCCGCCGCGTGTTGCGCCGCCCAATTGCCGTCGATCACGCCTTGGTCGACGAGGCGCGCGGCATAGACTTCGCTCACGGGATGGTGCGTCCGAATGGTCTTGTACATCAACGGCTGGGTGAAGCTCGGCTCATCGCCCTCGTTGTGGCCAAACCGCCTATAGCACCACATGTCGATGACGATGTCGCGGTGGAAGCGCTGGCGGAACTCGATCGCCATCTTGCACGCATAGGTGACCGCTTCGGGGTCGTCGCCGTTGACGTGGAAGATCGGCGCTTGCACGCCCTTCGCCACGTCCGACGGATAGGGCGAGGAGCGCGCGAACTGCGGACTGGTGGTGAAGCCGATCTGGTTGTTGATGACGAAGTGGACGCAGCCGCCGGTGTTGTAGCCGCGCACGCCCGAGAAACCGAAGCATTCCCAAACGATCCCCTGCGCCGCGAACGCCGCGTCGCCGTGAAGCAGCACCGGAAGCACCTGGACGTGATCTTCGAGGTCGTCGCGATCGGTCTGGATCGCGCGCGCCTTGCCGAGCACGACCGGGTCGGCCGCCTCCAAATGACTTGGGTTAGGGACGAGCGACAAATGCACCTTGATCCCGTCGAACTCGCGGTCGGTGCTGGTGCCGAGGTGATATTTGACGTCGCCCGATCCGCCGACGTCGTCGGGGTTCGCGCTCCCCCCTGAGAATTCGTGGAAAATCACGCGGAACGGTTTGGCGAGGACGTTGGCGAGGACGTTCAGCCGCCCGCGGTGCGCCATGCCGAACACGATCTCGCGCACGCCGAACTGGCCGCCGTATTTGATCACGCTTTCGAGCGCGGGGATCATCGCCTCGCCGCCGTCGAGGCCGAAGCGCTTGGTCCCGACGTATTTCTTGCCGAGGAATTTCTCCCACTGCTCGGCCTCGATCACCTTGGCGAGGATCGCCTGCTTGCCTTCGGGCGTGAAGCTGATCGCCTTGTCGCGCCCCTCCATCCGCTCCTGAAGGAAACGCCGCTCCTCGACGT
>JACDGO010000530.1 GCA_013821585.1 Sphingomonadaceae bacterium | reverse complement strand
CCGCCTAGCCGCACCCTCGCCTTCGCTTGCAATGCCATGGCCGTGGGCCCAAAACGCGTTGCGGGAGAGGATCGCGAGCGTGGCGAAGCGAAGCTTTCGACGTCCTGGCGGCCTGCTTCTCGCGCTGGGGCTGACGTTCATCGCGGCGGGCGGCGCGCTCCCCGATGCCGCGCCGGCCGCGCCGAGGCGCAAGCCGATCGATCCGGCGGCGAGAATGCCTGCTCTCCCGCCCGCCGTGATCGACGATACGCTGGCGATCGGCGGGGAGGACATCGACGCGCGCAAGGTTCGCACGCGGATGACGGTCGCGGTGCAGGTGAACGGCCATGGCCCCTATCATTTCGTGGTCGACAGCGGCGCTGACTCCTCGGTGATCGGCCTGCGCGTGGCGCGCGCGCTGCAATTGCCGGCCGGAACGCCGGTTTTGTTGAACGGGATGACCGACAGCAGCCGCGTCGACCGCGTGCTGGTAGACGCGCTCCAGCTGGGCCAGAGCACGGTCAGGAACCTTCAGCTTCCCGCGCTGAAAGACCGCGACCTGGGCGGCGAGGGCATGATCGGGATTGACGCGCTCGTCGAGCAGCGCCTGATGATGGACTTCGAGAAGCGCGTGATCGCCGTCGAGGACGCGCGCCTGCCGCCGCCGCACCTCGACGGAGAGATCGTGGTGACCGCGCGGCTGCGGCGCGGCCAGCTCATCCTGACCCAGGCGCGCGCCAACGGCAGGTCGGTCGACGCGGTGATCGACACCGGCTCGGAAATCACGATCGGCAATCTCGCGCTGCGTGACCGGCTCATCCGCGGCGATCCGAGCCGGTTTACGACGGTGGGGGTGACCGGCGTGACGGGCGTCACGGTCAATCTGCAAATCGCGCGCGTCGCGGAGCTCAGGCTGGGCTCGGTGGTTCTGCGCGACGTGCCGATCGCTTTCGCAGAAGTGCCGCCGTTCGCGGTGTTCGGCCTTTCGGATCATCCCGCCTTGCTGCTCGGCACCGACATATTGGAGACGTTCCGCCGGGTGTCGCTCGACTTTCGCGCGCGCAAGGTGCGCTTTCAGCTGCGCCGGTGCGGAACGAGCGGCATCGCGATCAGCACCTCGCCCGATTCGTCGCTCACGCACCTTTCGGACAGCGGCGGCGAGGCGTGCCGAAGGTGAAGCGCCACCCTCAAAGCACCGAGACCCGCGCCTCCGCGCGCCAGTGCAGCATCAGCTCGGTCAGCGCCCAGACGATCGCGTCGGCGCGGTCGGGCGACGCGCCCGGGCCCTCGTGGCCCCCGCCCGCGATCAGCCCGCACAGCTCGGCCTCGAGCGCGGGGAACGCCCGTGAGAGCCGCACCCTGCCCGCCTCGAACAACAGCGCGACGGGCGCGGCGCGAGCGCGCCCTCGCCTTCGCTCGCGTGGACGAGCTTCACAATGCGGGGGGAGCGGGGGATGGAAGGAAGCGGCTCTTTCCCCTTCCCCCGGCACCGCTCGATCGTCTCCACTGTCCACAGCGCCCCCGCCGCGTCTGCGAGCAATTCCCCTTCCAGCTCCTGCCGCCCCAGCCGCGTGCCCGCGTAGAGCCGCTCGACCGCTTCCTTGAACGCGGGCGAGACATGCGTGTTCGCGTGCGTCCGCTCGCCGGTCACGACGCAATCGGCGTCGCCCATGATCGCGCGCCGATGCGCAGGCTGAGCTGGAGCATGTCCCACGTCTCGCGCGGACGATCGGCGAACGCGGCTTCTATACGCGGGATGGACCGCATGGCATGATGCGCCAGCCGGCATAAAGGCGGCCCGATCCTTGGAGGAACCTATGAACAAAACTCTCGTCGCATTTGCCGTTTCGGGCGCGTTGCTCGCTCCGGCTGCGCCCGTGCTCGCCAAGGGCTGCATTCGGGGCGCCGTCGCGGGCGGCGTCGCCGGCCATTACGCCCACCACCATGCAATAGCGGGCGCGATGGCGGGCTGCGCGGCCGGCCATTATTATTACAAGCACAAGGCGACTGTGGCCGCCCGCCGCACGACGACGACCGCCCCGCAACGCTAGTTCAGAG
>JACDGO010000529.1 GCA_013821585.1 Sphingomonadaceae bacterium | reverse complement strand
GAACACCGTGCCGTTGCCCTGCGCGTCACGAGCGACCGCAGTCTGGGGGACGAGAATGCCGTTGGGCACCGCCGACTGAACGATCCGCGCGCGGACATACATCCCGGGCAAGAGCAGCCCCTGCGGATTGGGAAAGCGTGCCCGAAGCGTCACCGTCCCGGTGTTCTGGTCGACCATCGGCTCGGCGAACTGGAGCGTTCCAGTGTAAGCATAGCGGCTTCCGTCCTCAAGCAGCAGCGCAACTTGCGCCGCGCCAGGAATCTTGCCCTGGCCGCCGCCGACCCGCTGACGCAGATCAAGCAGCGCCGAACTCGATTGTTGGATATCGACAAACATTGGGTCGAGCCGCTGGATCGTGGTGAGCGCGTTGGCCTGGCTGGCGGTGACGAGCCCACCGGTTGTCACCAGCGAGCGCCCGATCCGCCCGCTGATCGGGGCCGGCACGCGGGTGAAGCGCAGGTTTATCCGCGCCGCCTCGACTATCGCGCGGTTCTGCGCGATCGCTGCCGCAGTCTGGCGAGAGATGGCGGCGGCGTCTGTGTAATCCTGCTTTGAAATCGCCTGCATCTGCGCGAGCGGGCGATAGCGCGCGGCCTTGGCCGCCGCGGCGGCGTGAACCGCTTGCGCGCTAGCGAGGTTGGCTGCAGCCTGCGCTGCGGTCGCTTGATAGACCGAGGGATCGATCTGGTAGAGCGTCTGCCCTTGTCGGACGAGCGCCCCTTCTTCGAAGAGGCGCGCGCGAATCACCCCCGACACCTGCGGCCGGACGTCCGAAGTCTCGAAGGCGGCCGTGCGGCCGGCAAGCTCGGTGGGGATCTCGACGGCCTGGGTTGTAACGACGATGTACCCCGCCTCTGGAGTCGGTTAGATGGCGGAGCCTTGCTGCCCGAGCAGTCGGCAAGCGCCAGCACCGCCGTCAGCACGGCGCCATTCACAGTCATGGCGCGCAGGAGCCTTAAGCGCGTAACCGACTGCACATTTGTCTCCCCACCTTCGACTGCGGACACGCTGGCCGAACGCTCTTACAACGGCAACCCGACGTAATTTTCGGCGATCGCGGTCTGCATTGCGTGCGAACCGGCGAGATAGTCTAGTTCGGCGAGTTGAATCCGTCGCTCGAACGGACCGTCTTCGGGGAAGCGGTGCATCAGCTTGGTCAAGTACCAGCTAAACCGCTCGGCCTTCCAGATCCGGGCCAGCGCGCGCTCGGTATATCCCGTCAGCCCGGCCTCTTGGCCGCGTTTGAAGAAGCTGGCAAGGGCCTCGGCTAGATATGCTACGTCCGAAGCGGCTAGGTTCAACCCCTTCGCCCCCGTCGGCGGAACGATATGTGCCGAGTCACCGGCGAGGAACAGGCGGCCGTGGCTCATCGGCTCGAACACATAAGAGCGCAGCGGCGCAATCGACATTTCGAGCGCCGGCCCGCGCGTGACCTTGTGGGTCGACAGCGGGTCGAAGCGCTTCTCGAGTTCGTCCCACAGCCGCGCCTCAGGCCAGTCCTCGAGGCGCTCAGTCAGCGGCACTTGAATATAATAGCGGCTGCGCGACGGCGAGCGCATCGAGGCGAGCGCGAAGCCGTTGTCGCCGATGGCGTAGATGATCTCGTCATGGCACGGCGGCACGTCGGCGAGGATACCGAGCCAGCCGAACGGATAATCGCGCCCAAATTCGCGCGCGATCCCGGCGGGGATGGCGCGGCGCGAGGGGCCGTGGAAGCCATCGCAGCCGGCGATGAACTGCGCCTCGATGCGTCGTGGCTCGCCGTCTTTGGTGAAGGTCAGCGACGGCGCCGCGCCATCGACATCGTGGAGCGCGACATCGCCCGCCTCGAAGATGATCTGGAGTCCGCGCGCCGGCGCGGCTGCGATCAGGTCGCGAGTCACTTCGGTCTGGCCGTAGACCGTCACGCTGTGGCCGGTGAGCCCGCCGATATCGATGCGGATGCGCCGCTCGCCGTCGGCGAGATTGAAACCGCCCTCGATCATTCCTTCGGCGTTGAGCCGCTCGTCGACCCCGAGCTGGTGGAGCAGGTCGGTGG
>JACDGO010000528.1 GCA_013821585.1 Sphingomonadaceae bacterium | reverse complement strand
TCGCTAGATAGTCGACCGCAAACGGAAACCGGTCGGGCGAGGGCGTCCAGGCCGCAGGTTCGGTCGGCCGAGATAGTTCTGGACAACTGTCCGACGACTCCCCGCTACTAAGTCGAAATGAAGAGGGATAGGTCGCAGATGTCGCGCTGTCGGGAGCGCTCCGACCAGCACAAGCCACCATGGGCAAGTATTCCACCGACTCGCCTGCGGGGAAGTCCGGGAATACCGCCCTGTAGTATGCGACATCGCGGCCGAGATCGCTGCGGATCCGCACCGCACGGAGCGTCTGCGCGCACCCACCATCGACTCGGTAACGGATCGTCACTGTACTCAAGGGGCTTACAGGAGAAACAGCAAGGGTCATGGCGACGCCTTGGCGTCCTTGAGCATCGCCATCCACAGGTGCCGGAGCATCCTCGGTGCCGTACCAGAGCGTGAGGAGTTCGTTTGAGAAGCGCACAGGTCCCCCGTCAATTCTGCCGAGCGTGGATCGTCGCACGTCCGGAGCGAAGCTCATCGAGTAGTTCTCGGGCCGCCTGAAGATCGGGGGTCGAAAATCCTTCGGTGAATTCCGCATACAAGCCATCCAGACTGCTCACGGCAAGCTCGCGCCGCCCGGTCGCGGCCCATAATCGGCAGAGACTGGTCAAGGCCCGCAACTCGAGCATCCGCGCGCCTTGTTCGCGCGCCAGCTGCCATCCGCGTTCGAGCGATGCCTCACCTTCAAGGCCGAGCCCCTGTTCGAGCATGATCTCCCCGCGCAGCCGGTAGAGCTCCGGCGCGAACTGCAACTCCTCACGCTGTCCGGCATCGACGATCTCATCGCCAATGATGACCAATGCCTCGGCGACCCGGCCAACCTTTACCAACGATGCCGCAAGCATCGCGACAACGATTGTCTCATTCAGGTGGCTACCCGTGGCCCGCCATTCGGCCAGGCCGCGCCGCGTGAGCATGATGCCTTCCTCGTCGCCATCTTCTACCAGCACCCAGCCACGGAACATCAACGCGAACGGGCTCCAAATCTCGAAGCTTTCCTGTTGCGCCAAGTTAAGGAGCCGATCGGTTGTGCGCTTCGCACCTTCGATATCGTGCTGATAATAGCGCAGCAACAGCGTGGACGCCAGCGCATAAGCCTCGCTCGGATAATGCTCCAACTCTCGCGTGAGCTCGACCGCCGAATCGGCGATTTCTGCACCCTTATCCGGCAGTCCCAGCATCCACAGACTACAGCCGAGCATAATGCGGAGCGCAGCGGAGGACGAGAACTGGAACATTCGAACCATTTCGATCTCGGATTCGAGATCGAACACCCCGGCGCTCCCGACAAGTTTCAGCCTGAGTCCCGCCTCGGCTATGTCATGCGCGGCCTGGAACTCACCCCGGTAGAAGTGGCTGTAGCCGACGGCATGATGGGCCATGACCATTGTGTTCGTGCGATGGTTCGCCTCGAGCAGCGAGCCGACGTCGGCCGCCAGCTGCATGACCTGTCGCCCAACGTGCAGCGCCTCGCGCAGGCGACCGCGGAGAAAATAATTAGTCCACAGGCCCCACAACGATCCGAAGTCGCCACGGTCGCCGCTCAGCTCGAGTGCCCGCCTGCATGCCTGTTCCACTTCGAGTGACGCCCATCCCTTGATGGCCATGTACGCCGGAGCGAGGCGATGCTGGATCTGCAGTTCGCGCTCGTTGCGCGCGTCTCCAGCCTGCATGCAGGTTACCGTGAGCGCCTGCGCGCGTTCGAGATGCGCGATCGCTTCCACATTCGCCGCCCTTTCGAGCGCACGCTCACCCGCACGCTGCCAGTAGTCCAGCGATGACTCGGGGCTGTCGCCCGCGGCATAGTGGTGAGCAACAAGTTCCGGCTGACGTTCCGTCAGCTCGGGGAACTCGGCGACCAGCACTTCGGCCACTCTGCGGTGAAGTTTCTGACGGTTGGCGGCCAACAACAGGTCAGAAGCCGCCTCCTGGATGAGCGCGTGCTTGAACACGTAGCGTGAGCTCGGCGGAACGCCGGATTGGAAGAGCAGATCAGCGTCTACCAGC
>JACDGO010000051.1 GCA_013821585.1 Sphingomonadaceae bacterium | reverse complement strand
CTCAATGACTACTCAGGACGAACGGAATGAAGATGGAGCCGGTCAGCGTCGCCTTCCTCGTCTTTCCGCGGATCACGCAGCTCGACCTGACCGGCCCCGCGCAGGTTCTGTCGCGGCTCGGCAAGGCGAAGATCGACCTGGTGTGGAAGACGCGCGATCCGGTGCCGACCGACGCCGGGTTCGACCTGCTGCCGACCGCCGCGTTCGACGAGGTGACGCGCGCGGACATTCTGTGCATCCCGGGCGGGTTCGGGACGACCGCGCTGATGGAGGACGACGCCGTGCTCGACTGGGTGCGGATGGTCGCGGCGGATGCTGCCTGGGTGACGAGCGTGTGCACCGGGTCGCTCGTGCTCGCGGCGGCGGGGCTGCTCGAAGGCTATCGCGCGACGTCGCACTGGGCGGCGCGGCATCAGCTCGCCTGGTTCGGCGCGGAGCCGGTCGCGGAGCGCGTCGTGTTCGACGGCAACCGCGTGACCGGCGGCGGCGTGACCGCGGGCATCGACTTCGCACTCGCGCTGACCGCGGCGATCCGGGGCGAGGAGAATGCGCGAATGGTGCAATTGTCGCTCGAATACGATCCGCATCCACCGTTCGACAGCGGCAGTCCGGAGCGCGCGGGGCCGGTGCTGGTCGAAGCCTATCATGCGCGCGCGGCGAAGATCGCCGGCGACCGCGAGGCTCAAGTCAGCGCGATAGCGGAGCACTGGCGCGCATCGCGCGGGCGTAGCTGAACCAGGTCAGCGCCGCGAACAGGATCGTCCCGCCGATCAGCGCATAGGGCGCGAAACCGTCTCCCACCACCGCGAGCGGCGAATCGCTCCCGCTCGCCGCGACGATCCCGGCGAAGGCGACACCCCACAGGCTTTCGCCGACGATCATGCCCGTCGCGGTCAGCGTTCCCATCCGCCGTGCGAGTTCGGGATCGCCGGTGCGATCGGCCCAGCGGTCGTAGAACCAGCCGACCACCGATCCGATCGTGACGGGCAGGATCACCGCCATCGGCAGATAGATGCCGATGCCGACAGCGAGCGGCGGTAGCCGCAGCCGCTTCGCCCGGCCCAGCACCTCGTCGAGCAGGATGAACCCGGCGCCCGCCAGCGCGCCGTAGCCGAGCATCGTCCAGTTGAGGTCGCCGCCGAGCACGCCCTTGGCGAGCGAGGAGATCAACCCGGCCTGCGGTGCCGACAGCGCGTTTGGCCCCGCGCCCGGCGCGCCCGCGAAGCCGAACGCGACATTGAGCAGCTGAAGCACCGGCGGCACGACCAGCGAGCCGAACACCACGCCGATGATCAGCGCGACCTGCTGCTTCCAAGGCGTCGCGCCGACCAGCTGGCCGGTCTTCAGGTCCTGAAGATTGTCGTTGGCGATCGTCGCCACGCCGAACACCACGCCCGTGACGATCAGCGCATAGGCGATCAGCGCCTGCATCGTGCCGGCCGGAGCGCCGCGCCCGAACAGCCCGACGAGCATCAGCGACGAGGCCAGCACCGAAAGAATGCCGATGCCCGAGACCGGCGAGTTCGACGCGCCGATCAGCCCGGCCATATAGCCCGTCACCGCCGCGATCATCAGCCCGATCACGACGATGAACACCAGCGCGCCCGAGATGAGCAGCACGGCCGAGCCGGCGAGCGGCCCGCCCGCGATCGTGGTCCAGAGCAGCCAAGCGATCGGGAACAGAATGGCGAGCGATCCGAGGGCGACGACCGAGACCGGCAGGTCGCGCTCTTCGAGCGCGAGCGCTTCGCCCGCGTGTCGCGCCCGCGAGGCCGCCAGCGCCGAGCGGATACCCCCGATCACCGGTCCGGCGATCTTGAGCAGGGTCCACACCGCCGCGACGCCGATCACGCCCGCCCCGAAGAAGCGCACGTCGGAGCGGAACACGGTGTTCGCCCAGACTTCCGCCCCGCCGGGCAGCGGGTGCGCGGCGGTCAGGATCGGCAGCAGCACCCACCATCCGACGGCAAGGCCGAGCAACTGGGCGAGTCCTACGGAGAGCCCGACAAGATGCCCCACGCCAAACAGCGCGAACGACAACCCGGTCGAAATCCCGGTCGCGCCCGCGCCGACGCGAAACCAGGTCGCGGACTCCGCCGCCGCCAGCTTCATTTGCGTCAGGATCGCGAAACCGGCCGAGATCAGGCTGTTCCAGACCAGAACGCGCAGGCCCGCGTTGCTCTCCTCCGCGCCCTCGCGCGATTCGGAGCCGACTTTCAGCACCTCGGCGGCGGCACGGCCTTCGGGATAGGGCAGGTCGGTGTCGACGACGAGCGCGCGGCGCAGCGGCACCGAGAACATCACGCCCAATATGCCGCCGGTCGCGGTGATCGCGGCGGTCGTCGCATAGGGAAAACCGTGCCACCAGCCGATGATGACGAGGCCGGGCAGCACGAAGATGATCGCCGCCAGCGTCCCCGCGGCCGAGGCGATCGTCTGGACGATGTTGTTCTCGAGAATCGAGGCGTTCTTGAACAGCCGCAGCACCGCCATCGAGATCACCGCGGCCGGGATCGAGGTGGCGAAGGTCAGCCCGACCTTCAGCCCCAGATAGACATTGGCGGCGGTGAACAGGATCGTGATGATCCCGCCGAGGACGACGCCCCTGAGCGTGAGTTCGCGAAGCGTGCGGTCGGGCGCGGTCATCCGGTCAGGGTTGTGACACGCTTTCGGATCATCGCAAGGTCCGCGACGAAGCGGGAATATTCGTCCTCGGCCTCGCCGTGGTCTTGGATGCGCAGCAGGAAGCTCGGGTGGATCGTGATCCACGCCTCGCCGCCTTCGGGCAGCTCCAATTGCTGCCCGCGTGAATGCCCGATCGTCATCGCCCGGCCGAACAGGCTGCGCGCAGCGGTCGCGCCCAATGCGACCGTTACCTTGGGAGCGACGATCGCGCGCTCTTGATCGTTCCACCAGCGGCACGCCTCGATCTCGCCCGCGCCGGGCTTCGAATGGATGCGCCGCTTGCCGCGTTGCTCGAACTTGAAGTGCTTGACGGCGTTCGTGATATAGACGCGGTCACGGTCGATGCCCGCCTCCGCGAGCCCTTGGTCGAGCTTTTGGCCGGCGGGGCCGACGAACGGACGGCCGGCGAGATCCTCCTGATCGCCCGGCTGCTCGCCGACGAGCATCAGCGGCGCGTCGGCCGGACCTTCGCCGAACACCGTCTGCGTCGCGCCCTTGTAAAGCGGGCAGCGGCGGCAGCCCGCCGCTTCCTCGCGCAGCGCGTCGAGCGCAGTGTGGCTGTTGCCTCCGATTCTCCCGCGCTTCACCATGCCCGTCTCCCGCGCTTGCGCCGCCGCCAGCAACCCCGGCACCAACGCGGTTTCGGGCATGTTTTTCCAGTATTTCTTGGGCATCTCTTTGAGCATCGTGCCGACCTTCACGCGCGCGGGATTGAAGATCGACGCATAATAGGTTTTCCACACCTCCTCGACCGGGTCGCCGTCGGGCGCGTCGCCTTTCGCCGCGCCTTCGCTTTCGGTTAGTGTCTCGCCGTCCCAGTGAATCGACAGCTCGGGCGTCAGGATCGACCAGTTCATGTTGGCGAAGCGGCGGACGAAAAAGCCCGCGTTGGCGCGGACGATGTGATGCCCGGGCTCGAACCACGCGACATAACGCGAGTCTTTGTTGCCCTCTTCGACAAGCGAAGGGGTGGCGACCTCGCGAAACCGGACGAACGCGCGCATCTTGTGGATGTCGCGCCGCACCGCCTCCGCCATTTCGTCGAGGCGGCGGACGAGCGGGTTGGCATGATCTTGGATCAGCGCGGGTTGCGCGCGCAGCTTCGTCAGCAGCGCGTACAGTAGAGCGAATCGCTCCGGATCGCTGTGGCAGACGACGTTGTGCGCGAGCTCGACGAACGCGCGCGGAACGGGAAAAGGCTGAACTTCGAAAAGCGACGCGTCCTCGGCGAACAGGTCCGCGCTCGCATCGCCTGCCTGCCAGATCACCTCCTCCGGCGGCACACCCGCCCCGGCAAGCGCGCGCGCCGCGTCGCGCCAGCCCTCGAAATCGTCGGGCGCGGCGAGCGTGACCGTGCGCGTGGCTAGTCCTTCTCTTCCTTTTCGGTCGGATCGGCGGCTGCCGCTTTGCGCTTCTCGGCCGGCTTGCGCTTCTCGAAGATCGCGGCAAGCCGCTTCTCGTCGGCGGGCGTCATCCGCGCCATGGCCTCGGGGAACATCTCCGCCTCTTCCTCGGTGATGTGGTGGTCGTAGCGCGTGCGCATTTCGGTGAACTTGCGGCTCCACTGCGGCGTATCGACCTCCAGCGCGAAGAGATCGGTCAGCATGTCGTCGATTTCCTTGTGTTCGGAAACCGAATGGCGCGCGTCGTCCTGCGTCTTGGGATCCATCATCATCGTCGCATAGAGCGATTGCTCCTCGGCGGCGGCGTGCCCCGACACGTCAACGCGAAACGTCTCGAACAACTTGGCGCGCGCCTTTTTGTCGCCCTTGGCGTCGGCGATGCCGCTCAACAGTTCGCGGTGACGGTTGTGGTCGGCCTTGAGGTCGTCGAAAATCGTTGTCGTCGCCATGCCCGCGCTCCTGTTGCGCAAGTGGAACCGCTCAAGCGGCGAATAGCTCCATCTGCTGCGCGGTCGGACGCACGAGCGCGGAAAGATCGAGCCGGTCGGCCAGCGCGACCGGCTTCCAGTCGGCGGCGACGATGAACGGGCGGATTTTGGCGATCGAGACCGTCAACCGCGCGACGTCGCTCAGACGCAGACTGCGCTGGCGGCGGATTGACAGGATCGCCTTGACCGCCTTCGTCCCCAGCCCGGGCACGCGCCAGAGCTGCTCGCGCGGCGCGCGATTGACGTCGACCGGGAAGGAAGCGCGAAATTTCAGCGCCCATGCGAGCTTGGGATCGATGTCGAGCGGCAGCATCCCGTCGTCGGTTGCCGCCACAACCTCGGCGGGCGCGAAGCCGTAAAAGCGCATCAGCCAGTCCGATTGGCAGAGTCGATGCTCGCGCATCAGCGGCGGGCGCTTTAGCGGCAGGATCGCGCTGGCGTCCGGGATCGGGCTGAACGCCGAATAATAAACGCGGCGCATCCCGAAGCGGTCATACAGGCCGCTCGCCCGCTCGACGATATCGCCGTCGGTCGCGGCGTCGGCGCCGACGATCATCTGCGTCGACTGGCCGGCGGGCGCGTAGCGCGGCGCTGATTTGTAGCGTTTGCCGGCGTCGCGCGCGTCGGTGATCGACGTTTGCATCTCGCCCATCGCGCCCTCGATCCGCGTCAACGACTTTTCGGGCGCGAGCCGCTTGAGACCCGGCCCGGTCGGCAGTTCGACATTGATCGATACACGGTCGGCGTGAAGCCCCGCCGCCGCTACCAGTGCGGGATCGGCGTCGGGGATCGTCTTGAGATGGATATAGCCGCGAAAGTCATGGTTCTCGCGCAAGCTCCGCGCGACCTCGACGATCTGCTCCATCGTGTAGTTCGAGCTGCCGATGATTCCCGACGACAGGAACAGCCCCTCGATATAATTGCGGCGATAGAAGGCGAGGGTCAGGTCGACCACCTCCTTCGCCGTGAATCGCGCGCGCCGCACGTTCGAACTCCTGCGGTTGATACAATAGTGGCAGTCGAAAATGCAGCTGTTGGTCAGCAGGATTTTGAGTAGGCTGATGCACCGCCCGTCGGGCGCATAGGCGTGGCAGATACCCATGCCCTCGGTCGAACCGATGCCTTTCGCACTATTCGCCGAACTGCGTTTCGCGGTGCCGGACGATGAGCAGGACGCGTCGTATTTCGCGGCATCGGCAAGAATTTCGAGCTTCTGTCGGACGTCGAGCTGGGCCATGTGTTCGGTATATGTTCCAACGCCCATTCAGTCCATCCTTCGGGCGCTAAAAAAATCAAACCGCCACCACCGCCGTCGCGCGCGCGTTCATCCGGTCGGCGACGAACAGCTTGAACAGCACGAACGCGACGAGGCCGAAGCCCGCGCTGGCGACGTGAATCAGCCAGAAGGTCGGCGTCGGCAGCGAGGAATAGAGCCCGCCAATCCAGCCGACCATCGCGTTCGCGGCGAAGAAGGCGAGGTAATAGAGGCCGAGCACCGTCGAGGTGATCGATTTCGGCGCGACCTTGGTGAACAAGGCGAGGCTGATCGGCAGGATGTGCGCGAAGCCGATCGAGTTGAGCAGGTGGAACATCACCGGCCAGAACGGGCCGATCTTGCCCGATCCCTGGCCGAGTGCCGCGATCGTCAGGCACAGCCCGCCCGCCATCGTGAATACACTGCCGATGATCATCTTGCCGAGTTCGTCGGGCTCGCCGCCCGTCCTTGTGCTGCGCCATTTCCAGAAGGCGGCGACCGCGACGAGCATCGAGAAGCTCAGCGCCGCGTCGAGCGTGACGAGCCACGTCGTCGGGATGACGAACCCCGCGAAGTCGAGCTGGAAATGCGCGTCCCCCCAGACGAGATAGGCGTTGAAAATCTCCTGATTGGTGAGCAGCGCGATCGCCATCACCGGCACGAGGAGGACGAGAGCCGCGACGCGCATCCAGTCGTCGCGCGTCAGCTTCACTTTGGGGACGCCGCTTCCCGCGACCGGGCGATTGTCGGCGGGCAGCCAGCGCGCGCCCGACAGATAGATGAAGAGACCCAGCACCATGACGACGCCCGCCGTGCCGAACCCCCAATGCCAGCCGACCTTCTCGCCCAGCGTTCCCGAGATCAACGGCGCGGCGATCACGCTGACGTTGATCGCGATGTAGAAAATCTGGAACGCCATCGCGCGCCGCAAATCGGTGTCGCTGTAAAGCGCGCCGACCTGACTCGCGATGTTGCCCTTGAAGAAGCCGACGCCCACGACGAGCGCGGCGAGCGCGAACAGGAAACTCCCCTCGAACGCCATCAGGAAATGGCCGATCGCCATCAGCACGCCGCCGGCGATCAGCGTCGCCTTGCGGCCGATCAGCTTGTCCGCGACGAGGCCGCCGAGGATCGGCGTGCCGTAAACCAGCGCGGTGTAGGTGCCGAAGATCGCGCTCGCCAGCGGCTGGCCGTCGAGGCCGGGATAAAAATGCGCGCGCACCCAATCGAGCCCGACCACACCGTCGATATGGCCGGGCAGCAGCAGATATTTGACCATGTAGAGCACGAGCAACGTCTGCATCGAATAATAGCTGAAACGCTCGCACGCCTCGGTGAATGACAGATAGCCGAGGCCCTTCGGATGGCCGAGAAAAGCGCGGTCGGAAAGCGGCGCTTCCATCGCGGGCGGGGTCGGTTCGGGCGCGGTCATCGCGCCGACGTATCGGGTTCTGGCTGAACAGCCAATGGCCGAACAACCCGTCGAAGCCCTGTTCTTTCCTTGAAGCTGTGGCAGAAAGAACGACGGCGCTTCTAGAAGCTTAGCGCGAACGGAGGAATTGATGCGTCGCCTGTTGCTCGGAATGGTCTTCGCCCTCGCCAACCCCGCGTTCGCCTCCCCGTCGACCGACCTCAAGGCGGTCGTCGACCAGCATTGGCGCTGGTGGCTCGAAAATCACCCGGTCGAGGCGACGTCGTTGGGCGTCCACGACTGGGACATGCTGCTTGACGACATCAGCCTGGGCGCGGCCGACCGTCAGGCTGCGGACGAGCAGAAGTTCCTCGACCGGATGACCGCGATTCCCGACGCCGGCCTTTCGGACAACGAGCGCGTCGACAAGGGCGTGCTCGCCGAAATTCTGAGAACCGATGTCGCGGGCAACCGCTTCGGCGAGCGGCAGATGCTGTTCACCACTTACTATAGCTGGCCGCAGGGCTTCGCGGGGCTGGCGGACAATCTGCCGTTCCGCACCGGCCATGACTACGAAAGCTATGTCGCGCGCCTCTCGCAATATCCTCAGTATAATGCGGAAGCGATGAAGATCACGCGCGCCGCCGTCGCGGGCGGCTATGTGCAGCCCTGCGCGGTGCTCGAAGGTTTCGAAAAGACGATCACGGGGGTGATCGCCGCGAGCCCTGAGCAAACGCGTTTCTACGCGCCGTTCCTGCGCGCGAAGCCGGTGGACATGGACGAGGCGGCCTGGACCGCGCTGAAAAGCCGCGCCGCCGCCGTCATCCGCGATTCGGTCGAGCCCGAATACAAGCGCTTCGCCGATTATTACCTTGCAGAATACAAGCCGCATTGCCGTGCGAGCGTCGGCGCGTCGGAAATGCCGCAGGGCCGCGACTGGTACGCGCTTCAGGTGCGGCTTCACACCACAAGCGACCTGACGCCCGAACAGATCCATCAAAAGGGCCTGTCGGAGGTCGCGCGCATCCGCGCCGAGATGGACGCGGTCGCGAAGGGGGCCGGCTATCCCTCTCGCGCCGCGATGATCGCGCATATGCGATCGGACCCCGCTTCCTATGTGACGACGCCGCGGGCGCTGCTACAGGCGGCAGCGTATCAGAACAAACTGATCGACGGGCTCCTGCCGCGCTATTTCGGCAAGCTGCCGCGCTTGACTTTTACCGTGAAGCCGATCCCCGCCGAAACCGCGGAAGGAACGACGACGGCCTATTCGCAGCCCGGCTCGATCGAAAGCGGAGTTGCTGGCGTCTATTTCGTCAACACGTCCAAACTCGACCAGCGGCCGCTCTACGAGCTGCCCGCATTGACCGCGCATGAGGCGTCACCCGGCCACCAGCTGCAACTGTCGTTGCAGCAAGAACTTGCCTTGTCCGAGTTCAGGAAACACGTCGCGAGCTTCACCGCCTATGTCGAGGGCTGGGCGCTCTACACCGAGCATCTGGGTGCGGAGATGGGTCTCTACGACACGCCCGAAAAGGACATGAGCCGCTTGTCGTACGAGATGTGGCGCGCGTGCCGCCTCGTCGTCGATACGGGACTGCATTCAAAGGGCTGGACCAAGGCCCAGGCGATCGCCTTCATGCACGACAATACCGCGCTCACCGACGCGAACATTGAGGCGGAGGTCAACCGCTACATCAGCTGGCCGGGTCAGGCGCTCGGCTACAAGCTCGGTGAGTTGAAGATCAGGGAGCTCCGCGCGCGGGCGGAAAAGACACTCGGCTCGAAATTCGATCTCCGCGCCTTCCATGATGAAGTGCTTGGCCTAGGACCGGTCCCCCTCGACGTCCTAGAGCGCGAAGTCGATAGCTGGGTCGCGGCGCGCGCCCGCTAGGGACTAGTTATCGAGGTCCGGCGCGTTATCGGTCGCCGCCTGTTTGCGCTCGGCGCGCGCGGCGCGCATCTGCTGCGTCCAGCACCCGGTCCAGCCGCCGCTGCCGACCGCCGAGCAACTGTCGATGCCGGTCTTTCCGACCGAGGTCACGCCTTGTGAACGTTGCGCCCAGCTCTGGTTCTGCGGCGCGATCGACGGGGCCTCGCGCAGATTCTTCGGGATGCGATAGCGTTCGCTTTCGGGCGCGCGCACGCAGATCGTGTCGGCCGGGCATCTGTCCTCGCCGAAGATTGTGAGGATGCGGTCGTTCACTTGCGCCTGCGCGGGCAGCGGCGCGGCGGCTGGTCCGAGCAGCAGGGCGGCGATCAGGGCTTTGTTCATGGCGTCGTTCCTCGCATTGCCCGTCTGAACGCACGATTGCGCGATTCAGATGCGTTTGGAAAGCGCGATCGCCGCGCGGCAGCCGATCCGGATTGCCGCCGACAGCAGGGGATAGCCCGGCGCGCGCTCGGCTCCGGCGGCCATCGCGGTGTGCTTGTGTTCCACCTCCTCCGCGCGGAAATCGGCCACGGTCGCGCTCAGCTCGGGGTCGCGGCCCTCGAGTTCGTCCAGTTGCTCGCCATAGTGGCGGTCGATCTCG
>JACDGO010000527.1 GCA_013821585.1 Sphingomonadaceae bacterium | reverse complement strand
GCTATCAACAGGTCATGATCGAACCCATCTATGCCGGCGCCGGCGTCAGCATCTCGGACCTCAAGAAGAATCCCTCGGCGGTGATCGCCGCGTCGGAAGGGTTTCCGGTCGCGGTGCTCAACCGCAACACGCCCGCCGCCTATCTCGTCCCCGCAAAGGCGTGGGAGGAGTTGATGGACCGGCTCGAGGACATCGAGCTCGCCGAGATCGTCCGCGCGCGCGCGGGCGAGGTCGGGATCAAGGTCGACATTGACGACCTATGAGCTCGAATTCCTTCCGAGCGCGCGCAAGGAATGGGACAAGCTCGGCGCGAGCGTTCGCGAGCAATTCGCAAAGAAGCTGAAAGAGCGCCTGCGAGGTCCGCATGTCCCTTCGGCGCGGCTGCACGGGATGCCCGATTGCTACAAGATCAAACTGCGCGCGGCGGGCTACCGGCTCGTCTATCGCGTCGATGACATGAGGGTGGTGGTTATCGTCGTCGCGGTGGGGAGGCGGGATCGAAACGAGGTTTACAGGGTCGCGATGGGGCGAACCTAATGCCTCAATAAACCCGCGCCTTCGGCTTGATATACGCGATGTCGTCCGTGAGCGTGTAGTCGTGCACCGGGCGGTAATCGATCGTCACGCCGCCATTGTGGTTCCACGCGATCGTGTGCTTCATCCAGTTCTTGTCGTCGCGCTTGGGATAGTCCTCGTGCATGTGCGCGCCGCGGCTTTCGTGGCGATTGGCGGCGCAGTGCATCGTCACCGTCGCCTGCGGGAGCATGTTGTCGAGTTCGAGCGTCTCGATCAGGTCGGTGTTCCAGATCAGGCTGCGGTCGGTGACGGCGACATCCTTCATCCGCGCGGCGACCTTGTCGATCGCCTCCATCCCTTCGCGGAGCAGCGCGGTGTCGCGGAACACGGCGGCGTGCTTCTGCATCGTGCGCTGCATGTCGAGGCGGATGTCGGCGGTGGTCGATCCGCCCTTCGCGTTTCGGAACTTGTCGACGCGGCCGAGCGCCATTTCTTCCGAGCCCTTGGGAAGCGGCGCGTGCATCGCGCCGGGTTGGACGATCTCGGCGATGCGCTTGCCGGTCGCGCGGCCGAAGACGACGAGGTCGATCAGGCTGTTCGACCCGAGCCGGTTGGCGCCGTGGACGCTGACGCACGCCGCCTCGCCGATCGCGAACAGGCCGGGGACGACCGCGTCGGGGTCGCCGTCCTTCAGCGTCACGACTTCGCCGTGATAATTGCACGGGATTCCGCCCATCGTGTAATGGACCGTCGGCGTCACCGGCAGCGGCTGGCGCGTCAGGTCGACGCCCGCGAAGATCTTTCCCGTCTCGGTGATCCCCGGCAGCCGCTCGTGCAGCACCTCGGGCGCGATATGGTCGAGGTGGAGGAAGATATGGTCCTTGTGCGGCCCGACGCCGCGCCCCTCGCGCATCTCCGCCGCCATCGAGCGCGACACGACGTCGCGGCTCGCCAAGTCCTTCGCCGACGGCGCGTAGCGCTCCATGAAGCGCTCGCCTTCCGAATTGGTCAGGTAGCCGCCCTCGCCCCGGGCGCCTTCCGTAATCAGGACGCCCGCGCCATAGATGCCGGTCGGGTGGAACTGGACGAACTCCATATCCTGCAACGGCAGCCCCGCGCGCACCACCATGCCGCCGCCGTCGCCGGTGCACGTATGCGCGCTCGTCGCGGTGAACCAGCATTTGCCGTAGCCGCCCGTCGCGAGCACGACCGAGTGGCTGCGAAAGCGGTGGATGCTCCCGTCCTCGAGGCATAGTGCGATGACGCCGCGGCAGACACCGTCCTCCATGATGAGGTCGAGCGCGAAATATTCGATGTAGAAGTCGGCGTCGTACTTCAGGCTCTGCTGATAGAGCGCGTGGAGCATCGCGTGGCCGGTGCGGTCGGCGGCGGCGCACGTGCGCTGCGCGGGCGGCCCCTCGCCCATGTTCTGCATCATTCCGCCGAACGGGCGCTGATAAATCGTGCCCTGCTGCGTGCGGCTGAACGGCACGCCCGCGTGCTCCAGCTCGTAAACCGCCGCCGACGCCTCGCGCACCATATATT
>JACDGO010000526.1 GCA_013821585.1 Sphingomonadaceae bacterium | reverse complement strand
GGGTATGCCGCGTCAGCGGCAGCAATGGCGCTGAACTCGCGCCTTCGGCGCGACACCCACCCCCGATCCCTCCCTTCCAGGGAGGGGAGGTCCAAGCGTTGCGCCGTGCTTCTGCCTCTGTTAGGCGCGCGCCTTCGCCCGAAACCAGGCTGACACGCACCCGATGTTCATCACCCCCGCTTACGCGCAGGCCGCAGGTGGCGCGACCGGTGGCGCGACCGCTTTCCTGATCCAGATCGCTCCGCTCGCGCTCATCTTCGTCATCTTCTACGTGCTGATGATTCGCCCGCAGCAGCAGGCGGTGAAGACGCACCGCGCGAAGGTCGACGCGGTCAAGAAGGGCGATCAGGTCGTCACCGGCGGCGGCCTCGTCGGCAAGGTCACCAAGGTCGAGGCCGACCACGTCGAGGTCGAGCTTGCTCCGCAGGTCAAGGTGCGCGCGGTCAAGGCGACCTTGAGCGACGTGATCCCGCCGGGCGGCGCGAAGCCGGCGAACGACTGACATGCTCGACTTTCCGCGCTGGAAAATCTGGGGGATATTATTGATCCTCGCGACGGGCGTGCTACTCGCCATTCCCAGCCTGATGCCCGAGGCGACCGCCAACCAACTCGGCCTTTCGCGCCTGCCGCGCATCAACCTCGGCCTCGATCTTTCGGGCGGGTCGCATCTGCTGCTCGAGGCGGAGACGAGCGACGTTGCAAAGCAGCGGCTCGATTCGATGGAAGATTCGGTGCGCACCGAAATGCGTCGCGCGACGCCGAAGATCGACATCGGCGACATCTCGACCGCGAACGGCGCGCTCGCCTTTTTCGTGCGCGACACGATGCAACTCGACGCTGCGGTCGAAAAGGCGCGCGCGCTGACCGCGCCCGTCGGCGTCACCGGCCAGCGCGACTGGGACGTGGCGGTTGTCGATTCGACGCGCGTGGTGATGACGCCGACCAAGGCCGGGCTGTCGGCGGCGGTCGAAAGCGCGATGCAGGTCGCGACCGAGGTCGTGCGCCGCCGGATCGACGAGCTCGGCACCAAGGAGCCGACCATCATCCGCCAGGGCGGCGACCGCATCGTCGTCCAGGTTCCGGGGTTGCAGGATCCCGCCGCGTTGAAGGCGCTGCTCGGCAAGACCGCGAAGCTCGAGTTCAAGCTCGTCGACCTGACCGCCGACCCCGCCGAGGTTGCCAAGGGCCGCGCGCCCGCGGGAAGCCAGGTTCTGCCCTATCCGACCAACCCCGGCGGCATTCCGCTGATCGCGGTCAAGCGCCGCGCGATCATCACCGGCGACGAGCTCTCCGACGCGAGCCAGGGCAACGATCCGCAGAACAATTCGGCGGTGGTCAACATCAAGTTCAACGGCCAGGGCGGGCGCAAGTTCGCGCGCGTGACGCAGGAGAACGTCAACAAGCCGTTCGCGATCATCCTCGACAACAGCGTGCTCTCCGCGCCCAACATCAACGAGCCGATCCTCGGCGGCTCGGCGCAGATCAGCGGCAGCTTCACTGTCGAAAGCGCCAACTCGCTCGCGATCCAGCTGCGTTCGGGCAAATTGCCGGTCGCATTGAAGGTGATCGAGGAACGCACCGTCGGGCCTCAGCTCGGCGCGGACTCTATCCATGCCGGTATCATCGCCTCGACCATCGCCGCCGTCGCGGTGATCGTCTTCATGCTCGTCACCTACGGCCGCTTCGGCGTCTACGCAAACCTCGCGGTGATCCTGAACATCTTCGTCATCCTCGCGGTGATGGCGTTCTTCAACGCGACGCTCACTCTTCCGGGCATCGCCGGCTTCGTGCTGACGATTGGCACCGCAGTCGACGCTAACGTGCTCATCAACGAACGCATCCGCGAGGAGAAGCGGCGCGGACGCGGCGTCGTCCAGTCGGTCGAGCTCGGCTATAAGGAAGCGAGCCGCACGATCTTCGAGGCGAACACCGTCCACTTCATCTCGGGGATGGTCATGCTGTTGCTCGGCTCGGGGCCGGTGAAGGGCTTTGCGATCGTGCTGCTGATCGGCATCTTCGTCTCCTATTTCACCGCGGTGTTCTTCACGCGCATGATGGCCGCGCTCTATT
>JACDGO010000525.1 GCA_013821585.1 Sphingomonadaceae bacterium | reverse complement strand
CGCCTCGGACGTCGCGAGATCGACCAGGCGCGTGTCGCGCGCCGCCTCGATCAGCTCCACGCCCAGATGGGACGCGACCGCCCGCGCGTGGCGGCGCTCGTCACCGCTGCGATCGCGTGTCGAGAGCGTCAACGCAACGAACGGCCGCTGCGCTCGCGCCAGACAGGCCGCCACGATCGACGAGTCCAACCCACCCGAAAGCCGCAGCACCACCTTGTCATGAGCGCTCGCGCGAGCGGCGACGGCGAGCTGGACGGCGTCGCGAACGCGCGACGCGGTGTCGCGCGCATCGTCGAGACGGTTGCGGGCGTGAGCGAAAGACCAGATGTCCCAGGCGGCATCGATCGTCACGCGACCCCCGGTGTCGGTCAGCCGCTCGCCGCCCGAAACCTCATCGATGCCTGTAAGACAGGTCGCCCGGCGGCGGAGATCCGGCACCGCGAGATGCTGCGCCAGCGCGAGCCATTCGATCTGCGGCGTGTAGTCGCCAAATCGCATCAGCAGATCGACATCGGATGCGACGAGCAGGCCAAACGGCGACTGGAATATGTAGCAAGCGAGATCGCCGAGCGGCGCGCGGATGATTTCGACGCTGTTCCGCTCGCGCGCGGCGAGCAGCGCGACGTATCCGCCCCAATGCGCGCCGATCAGTCGCGCGCCCTGGCTGGCGACGATCGCGCGCGCCGTCTCCGGGTCGATCGCTTGCAAGGCAGATGTCCGGCCGCGTTCGTAGACCGGTCCGATCACGAATCCTTCGCGTCCAACCTCGAGCACGGCGCCGGTTTCAGCAACGAGGGCGAGCCGCTCGCCGGCCACGCGCGTTTCGAAGGCGGAAGACGCTCTCAACGCCGCGACATTCCGGCGTTCCCACGCCGAGCGCGCCTGCCTATCGCGCGCGATCAACGCAATGTAGCGGTTGCCGCTCAAAGGACGAGGACCGGCGTGAACGGCGCGATAGTTTCAAGGCCGTCGCTGACGAGACAGTCGCCGTGCTGGACCCAGCAATGCGCCTCGAACGGCCTGAGCTTGACGCCAAGGATTATTTTAGGCGCCAGCCCCCGCGCGATCATCGATCGCGCCAGTGCGATGGAGCGTGGCAGGCAACGGTCGAGGACCGTCATCACGCGATCCGCCGCCGTGAAGGACGCGGCCAGCGCGGCCGCATCGGATGCTCGATCCGCATACGCCCGGAGGTCGCGCTTGGCTCGGGCGATGTCGCACAGGATATGGGCTAGCGGACGGATCCTCAGCTCGGCGATCGCGAACATGTAGCGACCGAGCGCGACGATCACCGACCCGCGAGCGACGCGTATCGCGCCATCGTGCGCCGAGCTGCGCAAGCGCGGCGCGGGAAGGCAAAGGACGGGCCTCGCATCGCGATCGACGCGAACGAGGACGTCGCGCGCGATCAGGCGATCGATGATTGCCAGGTCGTCCGGTTTAGGCGGCACCCGGTCGATGAGCCGCAGGCACGCTTCTCGCGCATCCTGGCCGAGCGCGAAATAACGGTCGCGCGGAAGATCGAGGAAGACGAGGCTTCCACCGACGTCGCACGCGGTGACGCCCGTTCGAAAGATGTGGCCCATGGGATGCGGGCGGCGCGCGGGCGGAACCCGCGCGCCGCTAGCGCTCAGTCGTCGGACAGGCCGGCCGCCTTGCGCTGGAGAACGTCATCGGCCCCATCGCCGATGGGGCCGCGGGTCTCGACAGTCGCGGAGCCGAGATCGAGCACTTCGTCATTGCGTTGCATGGCAGTTTCCTTTCGGCCGCTGCGAAGATGCAGCCGGAGGAAATTGAGCGCAGGGCGGCGATATCCAAAGTTTATACGGACTTTATTCGGCGATTGTTTGCGTGAGCCCGCCAGCTCTAATGGCGATAGTGGGCGCGAACGATTTCGGCTGCCTTGCGGACCCGTCGGCGATGATAGTCGGCCAGCCGCTGCCGGAGCGAATGCGGGTCGCGCGCCGTCGCGGCAGCGGCGAGCCCCTGAAATTCGTCGTCGCAAGCTTCGATGACGCCCGCCTCGACGATCCGTATCGCGTGGAGCCGGTCATTGAGCGCGCCGATCGCGCCAGCA
>JACDGO010000050.1 GCA_013821585.1 Sphingomonadaceae bacterium | reverse complement strand
GCTCTCAACCCTGCAGCCCACGCTCGCCGTCGCCTAACGCCGTAGCCAGCGATGCCAGCCCGTCGCCAGCCTCGCGCTCGTTGCCGCTCGCTCCCAAAACGCATTGTTCACGGACGACTAGCTATGTGACGAAGACCCGCGACAAGCATGCGGCGCTGACCTTCATGAAAAAGGCTCTGAAGCGTCACGGCTCGCCAGAGAAGATCATCACCGACGGTCTCAAATCCTACCGGGCGGCGATGACCGAACTGGGTAGCACCGAAAAGCAGGAGGTGGGACGCTGGGCCAACAACAGGTGCGAGAACAGTCACCTCCCCTTCCGACGACGAGAGCGGGCGATGCTCAGGTTTCGAAGAATAAAGTCGTTGCAGAAGTTTACCAGCGTCCACGCCAACGTTCACAATCACTTTTTCGCTCGAACGTCATTTGATCAGCAGACAACATTACAAAGAACGACGCCCGGCGGCCCTCGCCGAGTGGCAGGCGCTTGCGAGCTGAGCCTCCTCCTCAAAGTCCGAATTCCGTCATGTGGAGACGAGTTCGCATCCGACTGATGGTGTGGACGGCGCTCTGTTTGGCAGTTGATTCGGGAGAACCCGCTGCGAAGCTGTGATCGTTGTCAAAGCGATCTGCACAGGAGCACCGTCCATGAGCAAGTTACCCATCGATCTGTCGTCTGTCACCACGGTTGGCCTCGACCTGGCCAAGCATGTGTTCTTCATCCACGCCGTCGATGTGCAGGGCCGGGTAATCCTTGCAAAGGAAGTTCGGCGGCGTGATCTTCTATCGTTCTTCACGTCGCTACCGGCGTGTCTGGTTGGCGTGGAAGCATGCAGTTCGGCGCACCACTGGGGCCGCGAACTCACGGCATTGGGGCACAATGTCCGCCTGATGCCGCCGGCCTATGTGAAGCCATACGTCAAGCGCCAGAAGAACGATGCGGCCGATGCGGCGGCGATCTGCGAAGCCGTGACGCGCCCCTCGATGCGCTTCGTCAAGGTCCGGTCCATCGACAACCAGGCGGTGCTGATGCACCATAAGGTCCGCGAGATGCTGGTGCGCCAGCGGACCCAGATCCTCAACGGCCTGCGCGGGCATCTCGCCGAGATCGGGATCATCGCCGCACAAAGTCCGGTTCATGCTCGCGCGCTTGCTGACCTCGTAGGTAATGGCGATGTGTCCATCCCGCAGGTCGTGACGAGGGCTTTGTTACCACTGGTCACTCAGCTCGAGCATCTCGATGCCGAGATCAAGGAGGCCGATGCCGCTATCGCCAGGCTGGCCAAAAACGATCCGGTTGCGACTGCACTCATGTCGATCCCGGGCATCGGTCCGGTCACTGCCTCTGCACTGGTTGCCAGCGTGGGCGATCCATCCGGCTTCGCAGGACCACGACAGTTCGCCGCGTTCCTCGGTCTGGTACCGCGACAGAACTCGTCAGGCGGTAAGCCCCGGCTCGGGCGGATTTCGAAGATGGGCAATGCCTATCTCAGAAAGCTACTGGTCGTGGGCGCACACGCCGTGCTTTATCATCGCGCGCGGCATGCTGATCCACTCCGCCGCTGGGCGCAAAAGCTGATGGAGACCAAGCCGTTCAAGCTGGTCGCGGTGGCCATCGCCAACAAGCTTGCCCGTATCGTCTATGCGGTCATGACGACCGGCACTTCTTATCGCGCTGCCAATTTCTGAACGTAACTCGGGTCATTGTAGTAGCGCTCCATAATCTCGGGTGACCATGAGGTGATGCGACACAGCCGGACATAATCTGCCAAGCCCGAGGTGCTGTCTGCGCAGCAAAGCGCGACCGACTGAATGGGGCCAGCAGATCAGCGGACAAACATCAGGGCCAGTGGTTAAACCCACACAAAAAGGCCGGAGACATGACCGCACCCGCGACCGTCGACGAACCCAATATCACCCTTGATCGCAGGGCGCCGTCCAGACATGACAGCACCATCCAGGACCTTAAGCTCGATGGTCGCTTCCGCGGCGAACGAACTGGAGCGTTATTGCGCCGGTCAACAGCAGCGCGGAAATCGGCAACAGGCCGAACCTCTGCGAGCCGCTTACGTTCGTCGCAAGCTGGACAAGCAGCGGCCCGAGCCACATTGTCGCGCTACCGGCGATGACAAACAGGCCGAAGAAGACCCCGATTTTTTCCCGCGGCACCACGCGAGTGAGCATGGTTCGGCTCGACGAATACGCAGCCGTTACGGTGACGGCGCCGAGGAAGCCACAAGCAATGAGCCCAAGCTCGGGCGCGGTTCTGAACATCGGGCCGTTCCAAAGCGCGGCGTGCCGCCCGGCGTCGTAAGCCTGATAGAAGAACAATGTTCGCGTGTTGCCGAGCGACAAGAGTTGCGAGAGCACGACGCCGAGAATCTCGATGGTCAGCGCGCGTTTCGGGCCCACGCGATTGTCGAGCCACCCGGCCGCCAGCCCGCCGACCACCGAAAAGCAGCTGAGCATCATGCCATAGGCGAGAAGTTCGAGGCTGCCCCAGCCCATCATGCCGGCCGCATAGACGCCGGTAAAGACCAGAATAGCCGTCAGCCCATCGGTGAATAGCATTCGCGCGCCGAGATAGACGAGCGCATCGCGATGACCGCGCGCCTCTGCGAACAGCTTCCTGATGTCGGATGCGCCCGCGCGAAGCGCATTCCACAAATTGGTCCCCGTCGCCGCGACATCGGGGACGAAGCGAAGCAGCGGCAGGGTTCCGAGCATAAGCAGACACGCCACGATAATCGGCACGATGCGTTCAGGCTCGTGCCGCGCGGCGCTTAGGCCGAACAGCGGCGCCGCCGGCACGAAACTCCAGGCGATCTTGCCCGGCAAGGCGAAGCCCCAGAGCACAAACGCCATCAACCCGACCGATACAAAATTGCCGAGTGCCAGCCCCAGCCCCGATGTCTCGCCGACCCGATCGCGACCGGCCGCGGGCACCAGCAACGCATTGTGCAGCGTTTCGGTGTAGGCGAATAGGACGCCGAGAGTGGCGAGAATGGCGATGACGAGCGGCAAGCTCAATCCGTCCTCGCCCGGTTTTGCCCACCACAGCAACGCGAGCAGAGGAACCATCATCGCGACGGTCGCGGCAAGCCATGGCTTGCGAGGCCCCATCCGATCGACCGTCGCGCCAAGTAAAGGCGCGGTCAGCATGACGGCCCAGCCGGCGTATTTCGCGCCGCCGGCAACCAGCGCCTGGCCGTGAACGGGATCGGTTATGACGCTGCTGACGAGATAGGGAACGAAGACGTAGATCGTGATCAGCATCACATAGGGGTCACGTCCCCCCTGAAACAGCGCCCAACACCAGGCGGCGCGTCCTAACCGAGCGTGCCGCCGATCCGCCGCCGAGGCGACTAAGACACCCGCGTTCGTCACGCCCCCGACAATACCGCCTCAACGAGCGCCGCGCCCTTTGCGTAGGGCGAATAGAAGGCGTCGATCATATCGCCTTCGCCGCGCACGACGATGCCCCGCTGGTTCGAAAATTCACGGAAACCCTCGATACCGTGGTGTCGGCCCATCCCGCTCATCCCCGATCCGCCGAAGCCCATCGAAGGCAAGGCGCTTTGCACCGCACATGTGTTGACGGCCGCACCGCCCGATGTCGTGCCGCTCAGCACCTCGCCGGTGACGGCCGCGTCGTCGCCGAAGACGTACAGTCCGAGCGGCCGTTCGCCCGCGTTGATCATGCCGATCGCGTCCGACAGCACGTCGTAGGGAACGACGGGAAGGATCGGCCCGAAGATTTCCTCGGTCATTACGCGCAAGTCGGCCGCCGGTTCGATGACGAGCGACATCGGCATGCGTCGAGCCTCGCGATCCGCCGTGCTGTCGGTTTCGAGCGTGACGATGCGCGTCTGACGTTCGGCCGCTTCGGCGAGCATCGCCTCAAGCCGGTCGAAATGACGATGCGAGATAATGCCGGTTATCTCGTCACCGCGAGCGTAGTCGGGCGCGGCGCGCCGCATATAGGCCTCGGCATGATCGACGAACGCGTCGACATCGGCGCGCGGCACCAGCGCGTAATCGACTGAAACACACATCTGACCATTCTTGATGATCTTGGTGCCGATCACCGATTCGACATTGGCCGCGGTCACCGAGCCCGGTGTCAACACCGCGGGACATTTGCCACCCAGCTCGAGTGTCACCGGCGTCAAGTTGCGCGCGGCAGCCTCCATGACTTGCCGGCCGACATTGGGGCTGCCGGTATAGAGGAGGTGGTCCCAAGGCGTGGCCGAGAAAGCGCGCGCAAGTTCGTGCCCGCCGACGGCGACGTAAACCAGGGACGGATCGAACGTCGCCGCGACCATTTCGCTCAGCAGCGCCGCACAGGCGGGCGTGTATTCCGAAGGCTTGACGATCACGCGGTTGCCCGCCGCGAGCATCTCGACCATCGGGCCCACCGACAGGTCGAAAGGGAAGTTCCACGGCACGATGTTGCCAATCACGCCCTTGGGTTGGAGCTGCACATAGGCACGCGCGCTGCCGTACATCCCAGCGTCAATGTCGCGCGGCTGCGGGCGCATCCAAGCCTCGAGATTCTCAAGTACATACTGCGCGCGTCCGACGACGCCGAGCACCTCGATCATGTCGGACGCGGGCACCGGATGCGCGCCGAAATCCTCGACCAACGCCGCGCTGATGCGCTCGCGATTGGCGAGCATCAGGCCGACCAGCTTTTCGAGCCTGCCGCGCCGCTCGTTCAGACTAGGATCGCGATCGGTCGCGAACGCAGCGCGCTGAGCGTCGAACGCGGCTCGCAGCGCCGCGATCGCTGCTCGCGCGCCATCGTCGGCCAGCAAGGTCTCCGGAACATTCTCGAGGATCGACATGCGAAGCCACCTTCTACTGGACGAAGCCGAACATCCTCGCGCGCTCGTCGCGCACTTTCTCGGGCGTGGACGTGACTTCGAGATCGAAGTCCTTGAGCTCCGCGGGAACGTACCAGTGGAGCTGGTTATCGTGATAGGCCTGCCACGCCGCTTCCGCGACCTCGGAGGCGGGCGTGATGCGCCACATGCCTTCCTTCGGCGCCATCTCGCGCATCGCATCACCGAGGATCGGTGTATCGATAAGGCCGGGCAGCAAGTCGGCCGCGCGGACGCCGAAGCGCTGAAACTCGACCGACAAGGCCTCGGTCAGCCCGCGCACCGCGTGCTTGGTAGCCGAGTAGACCGCGATCCCGCCAGTGCCCCATATCGCCGACGACGACGATGTCGTGAGGCACAGCGATCCGGGTGTCGCCCGCAGTAACGGCAAGCCCGCGCGGATGCCGATCATCACGCCGAGCAGATTGACGTTGATGACCTTCATCACGTCGTCCCACGAAATCTCGTCGAACAGCCCCTCGATGGCGATACCGGCATTGTTCATCAAAATGTCGAGCTTGCCACCGGTCGCGTCCGAAAAATCGGCGATTGCGGCCGCGAAATCGTCGGCGCTCGTCACGTCAAGCAAGGCGAAATGGCCGTGGCCGGCGCCGATCTCGGCTTCGAGCGCGTCGAGACCGCTCCGGTTGACGTCGAACGCGCCGACGAACCAGCCTTGCCGCGCGAACAACAGCGCTGTTTCGCGCCCCATCCCAGATGCCGCGCCGGTGATGAAGATCGACTTTCGATCACCGCTTCTAGGCATTGGCGGTTTCCTTGTTGCCATGCGCGTGCGCGCCATCGAGTTCGAGCCCCGCGAAGTCATCGGTTTCGCGCCATTCGCGCAGCAGCTTGATGAAGGCGATCGGCCCCGCGCCATAGGGCAAGTTGCGGTCGGCGACCGGGGATGCGCGACCCTCGTTGTTGTAAAAGCCCGGCGTGCATTGCTCTAGAAACTTGCGGCGCGCCTCGCTCATTCCCAGAATTGTGTCGACCCATTGCTGCTCGGCCTTGGCCGTCGCCTCGAGCGTTGCCACCCCCCGCCGCCGGCACTCGCCGATCATATAGGCGAGGTGCTTCGCCTGCTCGTCGAGCATGTGCGGGAAGTTGACCGACATCCCCGACTGCGCATGGCTGATGACAAAGCAGTTCGGAAAGCCGCGGCTGTGCAGCCCATGGAGCGTGACCATGCCGTCTAACCATTTGTCGTGCAGCGCCTCGCCGTCGATGCCGATCACCTCAAATCCCGAGCGCGTCGAAAAGTCGGTAGAAGTTTCGAATCCGGTCGCGAAGATCAGACAGTCGATCGGATATTCGCGACCATCGACCACCAGCGCGTTCCCGGTGATCCGCTCGACCCCTCGTCCTTGCGTATCGACCAAAGTGACGTTGGGCCGATTGAAGCTCTGGAGATATTCGTCGTGGAAACATGGCCGCTTGCAATAGAGGCTGAACCATGGCTTGAGCGCGTCGGCGGTCTTCGGATCCTCGACGATCGCGTCCACGCGCGCGCGGATGCGGACCATTGTTTCGAGATCGGCCTCTTCCAGCAGAGCCTGAGGATCGGCGGCCGGGTCGGCGGCGAGCTTGGCGCGGACGGCACGCGCGAGGACGGTCCAGCCGTCTCCTACCAGATCCTCGATATGAAGATCGCCCGTGAACTGGCACGTGAAGCTCTCGACGCGCCGCTGTTGCCAGCCCGGCTCGAGGCTCGCGACCCATGCCGGATCGGTCGGCGCATTGTCGCGCGCGTCGACCGACGAGGGCGTGCGCTGGAACACGAGCAGTTGCTCGGCGGACCTTGCGAGCGGCGGGACGCACTGGACGGCCGTCGCGCCCGTCCCGATGATGCCGACGCGCTTGCCGGCGAGGCGCGTCAGCGTCTCGGTCGCGCTGCCTCCGGTGTAGTCATAATCCCACCGGCTGGTGTGAAAGCTGTGTCCCTTGAAGCTCTCGATACCGGGAATGGCGGGAAGCTTGGGCCGGTTGAGTGGTCCCGTCGTCAGTATGACGAAGCGCGCCCGCATATCGTCGCCGCGATCGGTCTCGACGCGCCAGTGCGCGGTTGCCGAGTCCCAGGTCATCCGGGTGACCTGCGTCGAGAAAATCGTGTTGCCGTACAGCCCGAAACGATCGGCGATACGGCGGCAATGCGCGCGGATTTCGGCCGCCTTCGAATAGCGCTCGACCGGCATATAGCCGGTCTCTTCGAGCAGCGGAAAATAGATATAGGATTCGACATCGCACGCGGCGCCCGGATAGCGATTCCAATACCAGGTGCCGCCGACATCGCCGCCCGCCTCGACGATCCGGATTCTGTTCACGCCCGCTTCGCGAAGACGCGCCGCGGTCAGCAGCCCGCCGAAGCCGCCGCCGACGATGAGGACTTCGACACTGTCGGTCAGCGGCGCGCGTGGCGTCGGCGTGGAATAGGGATCGGCGGCGAGATGCGACAAGCCGTCGCCGATGTCGCGGTAGCGCCGGTCGCTCGCGTGCTCGCGCCGCGCGCGTTCTTGCGCGTAGCGCGCGCGAAGCGCGTCGAAATCGGGGTCGGCCTCCGCCATGTCCGCTCCTGTCGCCGCGGTCAGAACGTCTTGCGGAGCGTTATGCCGTAGGTGCGCGGCTGGTTCGGATAGCCGCTATAGCTCCCGTCCTGCGCGACCGTTGGGAAGGCACCCTGCAACTCGCGATCGTTGGTCAGGTTGCGAACCCAGGCCATCACCTCGAGCTGCAAATCGGTGTTGATGACGCCGATGCTCGCGTTGACGTTCTTCGAGCCATAGCTCGATAGCGCAGCGGGTGTCGTTTCGGTGAGTTGCGTGTCGCTCGTATAATCATACTCGCCGCGAACATAGCCGTTCAGCCCGTCGCCGAGATCGTGCGAGACTGTCGCCGAAACCGAGGCGCTCCATTCCGGAACCCCCGCCGGGCGCGTGCCGGACAGGTCGCGGAAAATCGGCCGACGCCCCGTTGCCGGGTCGATCGGACACCGGACGGTGTCGAAGTTGACGCATGGCGCGCTGGTGAACGAGTCATATTTCGGGTCGAGATAGGTGACGGCGCCGGTCAGCGACAGCCAAGGCAACGGACGGTACGCCGCATCGACCTCGAAGCCGCGAACCGATTGCTTGCCGGCGTTCACCAGGCTGAAACTGATCCCGGTGAACTGATTGTTTTGAAAGCCTTTGATCTTCTGGTCGAACACCGCGAGATTGAAATAGCCACCGGCGAACTTCGCCTTCAATCCGGCTTCATAGACGGTGACATTCTCCGGGTTTGCCGATCGTCCGACGCCCGCGAGGTTCGGCGGACGACTGTCCGAAGACAGGTTGTACGCCCCCGCCTTCCAACCGGTCGAATAGCTGACATAGGCGTTGATCAGACCGAAATCATAAGCCGCGCGCGCCGTATAGGTCACCTTGTCGCCCTTCAGCACCCCCGACTCATTGGCGTTGGGAAAATTCACCGGGCCGTGATTGGGCGTGTCGCCATAGAAGAACTGCAGGCCGCCGAGCGCGGCGAAGGCGTTGGCCGGCACGCCGACGAACGGCAGTTGCGGCACGTTCTGGAGATTGAGCGCGGAAAAAGGGTCTTGCAGAACGATGTTTTGCGTGACCCGCTTGCGGTCGTAGAGATATGCCGCGCCGCCCGTCAGCGTCAGGCGATCGGTCACCTTGAAATCGACCTGCCCGAAGATCGAATAGGACGTCTGATCGAGTGTGAACGGGATGATGATTCCCTGACCCGGCTGGAAATATGTTTTTCCGGGGACGACCGAGGGCGTCACCAGGCTTTGCAGGAACTCCAGCGTCGAAACATTGCCGCCTGCAAGACCGTCCGCGTAGGCGCGTATGTCGCGGCCGTAGAAGATGTGCTGGTCGAGCTTCAGCTTTTCGCGCTGATAAAAGCCGCCGACCAGCCAGCTGAACGGACCGTTGCCCGTCGAAGCCAGACGGAGTTCCTGGGTGAAGGTCTTGATGTGCACTGCGTCATTGCGGTTCGCGAGGTCGGCGCCGGTGAAATCGACATCTTCCTGCGATTCGTTGCGCTGGTCGCGGTAGGCGGTGATCGAGGTCAGCTTGGCGAAGCCCACGTCATAATCGATCTGGCCCGACACGCCTTTGCCGACAATCAGACTTTGCGGATCGGTATTCAGCACGATGTTATAGCTGAACAGATCGGCGGGATTGCCGATCGGTAGACCCAAGCCGCCCGTCGCCGGATTCTGGATGATGGGACGGACGCCGGGAACGCGCGGACGGCCGATGAACTGCGTCGCCGGGCCATTGAAGATGGTGACGACTCCACAGCATTTCTCGCGAATGTGATTGTAGTCGCCGATGATCCGCACCGATAAATCGGCGTTCGGCTGGAACAGCAGATCGGCGCGTACTGACGCGCGGTTGCGGTCGTTGATGTCGCTCCGCGTCGTTACGTTAGTGAAATAGCCGTCGCGATTGTTGACGCTGCCCGACAGGCGGAGAGCGATCGTATCGGTGATCGGACCCGTGACCGTCGCCTTGGCCTGAATCGAACCGTAATTCGCCAAGCTGACCTCCGCCTTGCCGCCGAACTCGAATTGCGGCTTGCGCGTGACGATGCTGATCGCGCCCGCCGACACGTTCTTTCCAAACAGGGTCGATTGCGGACCGCGCAGCACCTCGATCCGCTCGATCTCGGGCAAGTCGTCGAGCGCGGAGAGCGAGCGCGAGCGATAAACGCCGTCGATGAACACGCCGACCGAGCTTTCGATGCCGAAATTGCCGTTGCCGTTGCCGAAGCCGCGGATGATGAAATTGGTCTGCGCGGCCGCGTTCAACTGCGACACCTTCAGCGAAGGAACGACCGATTGTAGATCGATGAGGTCGCGGATCTGCGCTTTCTCGACCGTATCCTGCGCTGTCACGGAAACCGAGATTGGCACGTCCTGGAGCGTCTGTTCGCGTTTTGTGGCGGTGACGATGATGTCGTCGGATGATTCGGCGACGGCCGGCGCGG